>JAJHPN010000170.1 GCA_020890855.1 Candidatus Contendibacter sp.
TGCCAGATGTTCCAGGCGAGCAGGGCGGCGAGACCGATGTAGATCGCCGTGGCCGTGCCATCGTCGATCATTTTCAACCCGGCTGGAGAGAGTTTCCAGGTCAGCACCGCCAGCGCCGCCATCATCGGAATCTGCATTGCAACGTAAAGCGCGAGATCACTGCGACTGGTGACTTCCATCGCGCCGAGTTTCTTCGGCTTGAAATACGTCGATCCCTTCGGGGTGTCGCTGGCTAGCGCGTAAAAGATCACGGAATAAACCAGCGCGATCACGCCGGTTGTGGCTACTGCCCAGCGCCAGGCATTCGGGCCGCCGAAGGCTAGCGCGACCAGCGGCAGGGAGAGCGCCGCCGCCGCTGAGCCGAAGTTGCCCCAGCCGCCGTAAATGCCTTCCGCCAATCCGACCTGCTTAGCTGGAAACCATTCGGAAATTAGACGGATGCCGATCACGAAGCTTGCACCCACGCAGCCGAGCAGCAGCCGGGCCATCGCCAACATTTCGTAGGTCGTGGCGAGGGCGAAAAAGAAGCATAACGCCCCGCAAATCGCCAACAGCGCGGCGTACATGATCCGGGGGCCGAATTTGTCCACCAACATGCCCACCAAAATACGTACTGGAATGGTGAGCGCCACATTTAAGGTCAGCAGCGCCTTTACCTGGGCGTCGGTCAATTGAAACGTCTCGCGGATCGATGCCAGCAGTGGCGCGTGGTTGAACCACACCACGAAGCTGATGAAAAAGGCGATCCAACTGAGATGCAGAATGCGGCTGCTGCCACTGAACGATAATAGATTGAGTTTCTGAATACTCACAAGAGACGCGCTCCTTTCTTAATGCTTCATGGTTAAGAGATGGCGAGCATCACAGCAAAATGCGAGCCATAAATATAACTAGTTGTTTTATAAATGATTTAATCAAATAACATGAAGTCATACCGGAAATTACGGTGCGCTGCATCATTGTGGGATCGAATCATGGACAAAGACGCTCTTTAAAGGTGCAGCCCGGGTATTGAAAATCGGCCTGCGAAGAAAAAAAAGCAAAAAAAATTATTTTAAAACAGTATATTAATTTCTTAACTTTTAATGGCATTTTAAATGCATAATCGGCCTCGTTAATGGGGTTGGCGCGGCCAGCGAGCAAGCTTACCGTCGCGCAACCATTCCGCAACGCGAGGCACATAATGAAAGAAAAATTGGTTCTGGTTGGCAACGGCATGGCCGGGATGCGCACCGTGGAAGAGTTGCTGACCATCGCCCCGGATAAATTCGACATCACCGTGTTTGGCGCCGAACCGCACGGTAACTACAACCGCATCCTGCTGTCCCCGGTGCTCGCCGGCGAAAAAACCATCGACCAGATCATGATCAACGATCTGGATTGGTACGCCGAGCGCGGCATCACCCTGCACATCGGCCAGGACATCGTTGAGATTCACCGCGCACGGCGCGAGGTTAAATCCGCCGCCGGCGTGGTCGCCTGCTACGATCGATTGTTGCTGGCGACCGGCTCCAACCCCTTTATCCTGCCGATTCCGGGTAACGATTTGCCGGGCGTCATCGGGTTCCGCGACATCCGGGATGTGGAAACCATGCTGGAGGCGGCGCGCACCGGCAAGAACGCGGTGGTGATCGGCGGCGGTCTGCTCGGTCTGGAAGCCGCTAACGGTCTGATGAAGCAAGGGATGCAGGTCACCGTCGTCCACGTGCTCGATACCTTGATGGAACGGCAACTCGATCCGGTCGCGGCGGATATGCTGCGTGCGAATCTGGAAGAACGGGGACTACGCTTCTTAATGGGCGCGCAAACCGCCGCCCTGCTCGGCGAGGAGCGGGTGCGCGCCGTGCGCTTCAAGGATGGTCTGGAGATTCCCACCGATCTGGTGGTGATGGCGGTCGGCATCCGGCCCAATATTGATCTGGCGAAAAAAGTCGGCATTTATTGCGAGCGCGGCATCGTCGTCAACGACACCATGCAGACTTATGACCCGAAGGTGTACGCCGTCGGCGAGTGCGTGCAGCATCGCGGTCAGTGCTACGGTTTGGTTGCGCCGCTGTGGGAGCAGGCCAAGGTCTGCGCCAACCATCTGGCGCGTTACGGTATCGGCCGCTATCAGGGTTCGGTGACCAGCACCAAGCTCAAGGTTACCGGCATCGACCTGTTCTCCGCCGGCAGTTTCAACGGCGGGCCGGGCTGCGAGGAAATCGTATTGCGCGACCCGGCGCGCGGCGTCTACAAGAAGCTGGTGGTCAAGGAAAACCGGGTGCAGGGCGCGGTGCTGTACGGCGATACCGTCGATGGCTCCTGGTACTTCCAGTTGCTGCGCGAAGGCACCGACATCGGCGCTTTCCGCGAAACCGTGCTGTTCGGTCACGCCCACATGGCCGATTCGGGCCGGGACGGCTTCAGCGTGATGACGATGGCCGACGACGCCGAGATTTGCGGTTGCAACGGCGTGTGCAAGGGCGCCATCGTCAAGGCGATTTCCGAAAAGAAACTGTTCACCGTCGATGAAGTGCGCGCCCACACCAAAGCTTCGGCGTCCTGCGGCTCCTGCACCGGGCTGGTCGAGCAGATTCTCGCCGCCACCGTCGGCACTTTCGACAAGACGCCGAGGGAAAAGGCGATGTGCAAGTGCACCGAGAATTCGCACGACAGGGTGCGCGCCGCGATCCGCGAACAACATCTGACCTCGCTGGCGCAGATCTTCGAGGCCCTCAACTGGAAAAACCCGGATGGTTGCCACTCCTGCCGCCCGGCGCTGAACTACTACCTGATCTCGACGTGGCCCAGCGAGGCGAAAGACGACCAGCAGTCACGCTTCATCAACGAGCGCGTACACGCCAACATTCAAAAGGACGGCACTTACTCCGTCGTCCCGCGCATGTGGGGCGGTCTGACCAATTCGAAAGAATTGCGCGCCATCGCCGATGTCGCTGACAAGTTTCAGATCCCCACGGTGAAAGTGACCGGCGGTCAGCGCATCGACCTGCTGGGTGTGAAAAAGGAAGATCTGCCGAAAGTCTGGGCCGACCTCAACGCCGCCGGCATGGTGTCCGGCCACGCCTACGGCAAGAGCCTGCGCACCGTGAAAACCTGTGTCGGCACCGACTGGTGCCGGTTTGGCACGCAGGATTCGACCGGCCTCGGCGTCAAACTGGAGAAGATGAGCTGGGGATCATGGACGCCGCACAAATTCAAAATGGCGGTTTCCGGTTGTCCGCG
>JAJHPN010000287.1 GCA_020890855.1 Candidatus Contendibacter sp.
AACTGACGCTGCCGCGCACCATCATCAACTTCCCCACCAAGCGGCACTGGCGCGGCAAGAGCCGCATGGAGGACATCGAGTCCGGCTTGGCGGCTTTGGTGGAAACGATTCGCGAACGCGGCATTCGGTCGATAGCCGTTCCGCCGCTGGGCAGCGGGCTGGGTGGACTGGACTGGGCAGAGATTCGCCCGCGCATCGAAGCGGCTCTGCGCAGTCTCGATGATGTGCGCGTGATCGTTTTCGAGCCTGGCGGTGCACCTGCCTCCGACACGATGACGCACCAACGTGCAGTCCCGAAGATGACGCCGGGGCGGGCCGCGTTGGTGGAATTGTTGAACCGTTACCTTCGGGGCCTGCTGGACCCCTTCGTGACGCTGTTGGAAGCGCACAAGCTGATGTATTTCATGCAGGAGGCGGGACAACCGCTCAGGCTCCGCTACCAACAGGCGCCCTATGGTCCTTACGCGGAGAACTTGCGGCATGTGCTGCATGCCATTGAGGGACACCTGATTTCTGGCTACGACGACGGTGGTGATGCCCCCGACAAGCCATTGAAGCTGGTCCCCGGTGCTGCGGAGGAGGCCGAGGCGTTTCTCTCAGCGGATGCTGATACGCGGGCACGCTTCGAGCGCGTGGCTGATCTGGTGGAGGGCTTCGAGACCCCGTTCGGGCTGGAACTCTTGGCTACCGTGCACTGGGTCATGACGCGGCAAGGTGCTGCTAGACTGGATGAAGTGGTGAATCTGACCTACGCATGGAATGAGCGAAAGCGGCAGTTCACACCGCGACAGATTGGCATTGCCATGGACTGCCTGAATACCAAGGGCTGGGTGGGCGCCGATACCCGGCAGTCACCTGCCCCTTGATTTGTACAGCGGACGGGTTGAGCCGGGTGAACAGTGATGGATCGTTGATGGATGGTTGATGGACGGGAGAACTTGATGACCACCGACACCACCGAAAAGGGCCTGGAAACCTTGATCATGCGATACCTGACCGGCGAGGACGGTCTCGCCGCCACTCCCAACAGGATCGCCGATCCGTCCGCCGCTTACGGGGGCGCTGGCTACTTCGCTGGCAGCGTACAGGACTACGACCGCGCCCATGCGCTCGATGTGCTGCAACTCTTCGCCTTCCTGAACGCCACCCAGCCCGCAGCGATCAACAAGCTGGGTATGACCGACGCCAGCAACCCCAAGGACATCAACCGCCTCAAGTTCCTCGCCCGCCTCTCCTCCGAAATCGGCAAGCGCGGCGTCATTGACGTGCTGCGCAAGGGCGTGGAGCATCATCCCGCCGGCTGCTTCCATCTCTTCTACGGCACGCCGTCGGAAGGCAACACTAAGGCGCAGGCGCTCCACGCCCAGAACCGCTTCTCGATCACCCGCCAACTGGCCTATAGTCCCGACGAAACCCGCCGCGCCCTCGATCTGGGCCTGTTCATCAACGGCCTGCCGATAGCGACCTTCGAGTTGAAGAACAGCCTCACCCGGCAGATGGTCGAAGATGCGATTGAGCAATACCGCCGCGACCGCGATCCGCGCGAGCGGCTGTTCGAGTTTGGCCGCTGCGTGGTGCATTTCGCGCTAGACGACAGCGAGGTGTGGATGTGCACCGAACTCAAGGGCAAAAGCTCGTGGTTTCTGCCCTTCAACCAGGGTTACCACGATGGCGCGGGCAATCCGCCCAACCCGCACGGCCTT
Organism: Candidatus Contendibacter sp.; assembly: GCA_020890855.1. Lineage (GTDB taxonomy): Bacteria > Pseudomonadota > Gammaproteobacteria > Competibacterales > Competibacteraceae > RXIV01. Next base: position 1,704 of record JAJHPN010000287.1, read on the forward strand.
AAAACCGACTACCTGTGGAAAGAAGTGCTGACTCCGGCGGGCCTGACCGACATTCTCGAAAACTACGCCCAGATTGTTGAAGAGAAGGACGTGCGAACCGGACGGAAGAAGCGTCGGCAGGTATGGCCGCGCTACCATCAACTCGGCGTGGTGCGACAAGCGCTGGCCGATGTGGGCAGCCACGGCGTGGGCAAGCGCTACCTGATCCAGCACTCGGCGGGGAGCGGCAAATCCAATTCCATCGCCTGGCTGGCGCACCAGTTGATCGGCGTCAAGCGCAACGGAAAAGATATGTTCGACTCGGTGATCGTGGTCACTGACCGGCGCATTCTCGACGACCAGATACAAAAAACCATCAAGCAATTCATGCAGGTGGGCGCAACAGTGGGCCACGCCGAACATTCGGGCGACCTGCGCCAGTTCATCGAACAAGGTAAAAAGATCATCATCTCGACGGTGCAGAAATTCCCTTTCATCCTTGACGAGATCGCCACCGAAGGCGGCAAGACCTTCGCTATCGTCATTGACGAGGCGCATTCAAGCCAAGGTGGCAAGACTTCAGCCGCAATGAACAAGGCGCTCGGCGACGCGGCGGACGATCAGGATGCGGAGAGCGACGTTGAAGACACGGTGAATGAAGCGCTCGAAAAGCGTATGGCGGCGCGCAAGATGCTGACCAACGCCAGCTACTTTGCCTTCACCGCCACGCCCAAAAACAAGACGCTGGAAATGTTCGGCGAACCGCTCCCGCCCGACGCCGAAGGCAAGATTAAGCATCAGCCCTTTCACTGCTACACCATGAAGCAGGCGGTCGAGGAAGGCTTCATTCTCGATGTGCTCAAGGCTTACACCCCGGTGGACAGCTACTACAAGCTGATCAAGAAGATCGAGGACGACCCGGAATTTGACGCCAGGAAGGCGAAGAAAAAATTGCGCCGCTATGTCGAGAGCCACGACTACGCGATCCGGCTCAAGGCCGAGATCATGGTGGACCATTTTCATGAGCAGGTGATCGCCGCTGGCAAGATTGGCGGGCAAGCGCGGGCGATGGTGGTCACCAGCGGCATCGAGCGGGCGATCCAGTATTTCCACGCCTTCAAGGCGTATCTCGTCGAGCGCAAGAGTCCGTATCAGGCGATCATCGCGTTTTCGGGAGAATACGAGTATGGCGGAGCCAAAATGACCGAGGCGTCGCTCAACGGGTTTGCAAGCAGCGACATCGCAGAAAAAATTCAGCACGACCCCTACCGCTTTCTGATCTGCGCCGACAAGTTCCAGACCGGCTATGACGAGCCGCTGCTGCACACGATGTATATAGACAAGCTGCTTACGGGCATCAAGGCGGTGCAGACGCTATCCCGCCTCAACCGGGCGCACCCGCAGAAACGCGACTGCTTCGTGCTCGACTTCCAGAACAACAGCGAAGCGATCACCTTCGCCTTCCAGGACTACTACCGCACCACGCTGCTCGCCGAGGAAACTGACCCCAATAAACTGCATGATCTGAAGGCCGCA
>JAJHPN010000391.1 GCA_020890855.1 Candidatus Contendibacter sp.
GCCCATAACCGCTCGCGGGTTTGCGCCGCCCAGCGCCGCACCGCCGGATCAGCCGCCTGACTGTGCAAATGCGCTACCGCCGGCATGATCCCGGCCAGCCATTGTTCAGCCTGCGCCTCCCGGCCATCATTCAGCAGATGCTGCTGCGCCTGCCAGGTCACCCGCAGGGCGACTCGCAACACCCAAGCGTTCTGTTCCCGACCCAGCAGCGCCGCCAGTTCGGCGGTGAGCGACTCGATCAGGGTCGGTTCAGTTAGCAGCGCGGTCATTTGCAACAGCGCCGCGCCGCGCACCGCAGGCGCCGGATCGCGCCACGCCAATTCCCGCCAGGTGGACAGGGCAGTCGCGGTGGGCATAGTCGGCAGCGCTTCAGCCAGACCCTGCCGGACATAGGGACTGGGATCATTGAGGATGGCGGGCAACAGCGTCGCCAGTTCCGGCCACCGATCGAGATGCGCGCCCAGCAGCAGCGCCGCCCGGCGACGCACAAACAGGTCATCGCCTGGCCCCGGATAGGTAAACCGGGCAGTCAGGGCAGTCGCCAGCGCCGCCGGATCGAGATGCGGCAGCAAGGCCAGCGCCTCGGTCTGAATCCACGCTATTTGCCGGGTATCCAGCGCCGAGCCGTAGATGTAGCGCAACACGCTGTCGCTGATCGGCGCGTGCTGATCGCCGGACGGCAAGGCGCGCAGGGTCGCCGCCAGCGCGTGGAACGCAGCAACCCGCACCCGGTGGTCGCCGTCGTGGGCCAGTAATGGCAGCAGGATCGTTTCCAGTTCCAGATAGCGCCACAGCCAGGTATAGCCTTGACGCGGCCCGGCTTGGGCGATGAATTGGGCGCTGAGCGCGCCCAGCCGGTCGAGTGCGAATGCCAACCGTCGGTCAGCCGCGGCCAGTCGGCGCTGATAGCGCTCCACCAGGGTGTCATGATCCAGCCAACGCTGAAACGCTCGCTGGTCGCCGGCCAGTTGCCGGCGGTTGGCGCCTAAAACGCGGGCAAACGCCAGGAAGTGATGCTGGCGCTCTTCGCTGGTGACAGCGCCCAGGTACTGGCGCCGGTAACCCACGTAATCGTTCCGCAACCGGCGAATCAGCGCCAGTTGCTGGCCCAGGTCATAGCGCAGAAACACCAGCCACCGATACAGCACCGCGTCCGGTTTGGCCCACTCCGGCGGTTCTTCGCGTCCGCCCGGCCATTCGCCGCGAAAGGCGCGGGCCAGATCGGTGAGCAACGGGCGAAATCCTTGCGTCAGCAGCGGCGGCAAGCCATGGTTCAGTGCGGTCTCAATTTCACTGGAACCGGTTGTCTTCATTGCGGAAGATCCTCGCCCGGCGGCCGGTCCATGCGGTTATTGAAGTCCAGCGGCAAATTGCGTTCACGCAGATCGCGGAAGTCCACCGTTCCCGGGCGGAAATCCCGGTAGCCGCGCCCGCGATCCGGGAACCAGTTGATGCCGAACCACACCCCGTAATCGCTGTTGTCCAGGTCATATTGCAGCGCCAACCCCAGTCGTAGTCGGCCATCGCCGCCCCAGCTTTGGTCCCAGAGAACGTTGCCGAGCAGGGTGCTGCTATCCGTCGCGTTCGGGCGGTTCCAGTCATGATCGCCCTGGGCGAAGTAGTAGGTCCACTGGTAGGCGACATTCACCTGCCAGTCGCCCAACAGTTGCTTCCAGGCAACGGCCGCCCCGAACTGGCTGGGATCGAACAAATTCCAGGATTCATCAGACGTCAGCGCCACCCCGCCCTGCCACAGGGTATCCAGCCAGGGCCGATGAGTCAGCGTATCCGCCAGGATCAGACCGCGCGGGTGCCGTTCCTTGTACCGGCTGAGGACATCCTGATCGATATAGCCGGGCCGATAGTTATAGCCGGAGTCCTGGTGCAGATCACGGTAGAAGAAACCCAGACTGGGGCTGTGACGGGTCTGCGGGCCGAGTTCGCGGGCTTGCAACATCTGGCCGCGCACTGTGGAGTTCCAGGCCCAGGCTTCCGACTGCTGGGCGTAGCCCTCCCAACCCAGCCGGAAGGCGACCCCCGGCCAGTCGGTCTGGTGATACCAGGATGCCCGCAGACCGACGGTCGGGCTGCCGTAGCGGTGGAGCCGGTAGAGCGCGTCAGCCTCGTAGTAGCTGTTGCGGTCTTCGTCAAAATAGCGATAGGTCGCCAGCCCCTCCAGATAATCGTCGGGGGCCGGGTTGTCACCGGTTTCGTCGGGCGGCGGAATGGCGCGGGCCATGGCTGCCCCCAGCGACCAGGTTCCGGCCTGCTGGTTGGCCAGTGAGTAGCGGTCTTGCAGTACCCATTCGCTCGGTGGCGGCGCAGCGGGGACTGCGGCGGGCGCAGCAGGAACCGGCTCCAGCGTCCACGCTGCGACTCGCAACGGAGCGGTTTCACGCGGGGCGTCGAGAACCTGTTGGCGATGCACCCGGAACAGGGTTTCGGTCTGACCGGGAGCCGGACGCAGTTCGACGGTGTGCAGACCCGGCCCGAGATACTGGTAGCGGCTGTCGATCCGGCCGTCGCGCCACTCGTCAATCCGCAACCAGGCCGGTCCTTCCAGCCGAGTCTGGATCGGCTCGCTGGCGGTGGCGATCTGGTACTGCCGCCGCAGATCACGGGTGACTGGCCGGGCGGTCGCGCCTTGCAGCTCACTGACCCGCACCCGCAGAAACTGGTTGGCGACCGGAGTGGCGATGCCAATCCGCAGGACATGCTCGCCCGCCGGAACCGCCACGGTCAGGGTTCGGCTGGGCGTGGCCGGGATCAGCATCACCGGTTGTTCCGGCTGCTCGTCCAGGCGATGCCAGGCGGTCAGCGGTTGCGGCGGCAGGTAATGCACGTCAGCCACCCGCAATTCCACCCGCAACCGGGTGGGGGTCGGGTTCACCACCATCAGTCCCAGTTGTTCGGTCCCGACCAGCACCTGTTCGTCCATGCCGACGGGTGAGATCAACGCCTTGCGAACCCGCATTGAGGGCGTCTCTGGCTGCCAGCCCGGCGTTTCGAGGGCGCGCAGGCCGGCGCTCTGGGCGACAGTGGTTAGCGGTTTCCAGTCGGCGCGTTGCCGCAGCCGCCGCAACAGCGGTTCCACCCCCGGCGCGCCGGGTTGCGCCGCCGCCCACTGCTCGGCTTCCGGCAACCGGTTGGCCAAGATAGCCGGAGCCTGTTCGACCTCCCACAGCAACGCGATCAATTTCTGGCGCAACGCCTGGTCCGGAGGCGGCGGTTCCGGCCAGGCCAGACCGGGCGGATTGAGCGTCGCCAGCCGGTTTAGCAGCGCTGCTTGCGCCGCCGGGTCGGGAAGCGCCGGAGGTGGGGTATACAGCGGGCGAGGCGTTATTTCGCAATCCGCAATGACCTGCACCGGCAAACTGGCCTCAGGCGCGTTTTGGTCACGCTGGATCGGCCGGTCGGCAAAAGGCAGCCAGTTCCAGTGATCACTCGCCGGCATCTCCGGTGCGCCGCTGGTCAAACCTAGCGCTGTTGTGGTGACCGAGGCAGGCGTCAGTTGGGGCAAGGTCAGTAGCGGTGCTTCGGGTTGCAGAATCGCGACCTGCGTCAGCAGCGGCCGTCGCTGGGCGGCGATTTCCACGATGTGCAACCCCGGACCGATCACCACCTCCTGCACCACTTTGCGACCCGGCAGTTCCTCGGCTGCGCCGACGATGACCAGTCCCTGACTGGGCCGATCGCCACTGATCGGCCATCGCTCAACCGGGTCGCCAGTGCGGATCAGCAGCCAGTCATCCACTGGGATGTTGGAATCCTGGGCCGGATGAACCAGTCGGGCGGCAACCCGTAGTTTCACCGGACCGTAAACGGTCAGCTTGACCGGGCGGTCGGGCAAGGCGCGGAAGGTCTGGGCGAACTGATCGCGTTCCGGTGAGTACAGCGCAGCGCTGCCGGCGTAGTCGCTCACCAGATGTTCTGCATCCCGCCAGACCAGGTTGCCGGGTTGCCGGGTTTGCCATTCCGCCCACTCGGCGATGGCGCGTTCCCGGATTGCAGCGTCGGAATCATGGAGGCGGGCGCTGATCGCCTGGGCCTGGTCCAGCGCCTCGGTCAGGGCGCGCCCATCCGCTCCGGCGTCCCGCCAATGCTGCCGCGCCGCCAGGTTATCGCCGCGCCGGTGGGCGCGATAGCCCTGCCACAGGTGGCGACGGGCAGGATCAGCGTCTTGCGCCAGCGCTTGATCCAGCACCTGTTGCCAACCCAGCCGGTAGGCGGCCCGCTCCACGACCGGCCATGATCGCTCCGCCGGCGGCAGGGCCAGACTGACCATCAGCGCCTGCTCCGGACTGCCTTCTTCAAGCAGCAATTCCGCCAGCCGCCGCAAACGGGGCGGATCCGGTTGACGGACTGCCGCCGTGCTGACCAGCGCCAGCAACTCCTCGTCATCCCCACTCGCGGCGTAATCTTCGGTCAGTTGGATGAATGCCCGCTCGCGGACCGCGGGATCCGGATCATGCAGGAACGCGCCCCGCAGCATTTGGCTGGATAGAAAATCTTCGTTTAACCGGCGCAGCGCCCGCGCCTGACCCAGCAGCGCTTCGGCCCGGGTTGCGGCGGACGGTGCGCCGGTCAGTACGCTCCACTGTTCCAGCGCCGGCAGCCACTGGCCGGCCTGCTCCATCTGGCGAGCAGCGGCGGACATTCCGGCAGCGGCGGGCGGGCGGGCGGATTGGGCCGGAGCCGGGCCGAGCGTCGCAGTCCAATGCCGGGCCTGGATCCCCGTCCGCCGGGTCAGTGGCAACCAGTGGTTGACCAGCGCGCGGCGGGCGTCGCGCTCCGGACTGAACGGCTCCTTGATCGTTGCCGGAGAGTCTCCTGCGATTCCAGCCTGACGCAGTTGGGCCTGAAACAGCCGGTAAACGGCTTCGGGTCCCAAACGCCGGGCCGTTTCCAGATAGGCGGTTTCGGACAGCGCATAAGGTCGGCTGGCGCGATAGTCCAAAGCGACCCCAACGGGTCCGCTGGCGTGACTGAGCCGAATGCGCCGGACCGTGGCGGGCAACGGGATTTCCACCCAGGCAGTCGCTGCCAGTGGGCCGGGCGGGCGGAGGGCGGCGAAAGGCGCGGAGAGCGTATCCGCCGCCGGCGCACCGTGTTGCGCGCCTAGCAACAGCACCGCGATCTCGCCAGTCCCCGGCAAAAACAGGTTCGAGGACAGTTCCGGCGGTTGCGCCCGCACCCGTAGCGGCGGCTGATCGTCGTAGCGCAACTGCACATCGACGGTCGCGGCCGGATCAGGTCTGGCGACGATCAGCCGCAGCAGGGACGGAGCCTGGCGTTCCGGCAAGCGGTACTCCAGTTCCGCATCCGGCGTCAGCTCCACCAGTTGACTGTCGGCCAGCGCATTGAGCAGATCATCGCTGAACCGTTCGGCGACCACCCGTTCGCGGGGCTGTTCATTAATAGCCAGTAACTGGCGATGACTCAGCCAGACAAATTGTAGCGCCGCGCTGGCCGGTTTGGATTCGGGAAACAGCGGGCGGTAAAACGTGAACTGGCCGAGCAGATCCTGCGCCTGTCCGGTCAGGCTGGGGTCCTCGCGGTGGGCCAGCGCGGCCTGGCGCATAGCCAGCGCCGCAATCAACCCGCCTTCGCGGTAATGATTATCACGTCCCAGACGCAGCGCCATCCGCTCCTCTTCGGCCAGGGTCAGCCGGTTCCACGGTCGGGCCAGATCCGCCGGAGTCAGATCCCAGATGGATCCAGGCGGCGCGGGTCGGGCGGCCCGCGCTTGGGCGGCCGTCAGCTTGGGCGCATTCAGGCTGGGCGCCAGATAGTCGGGATCGGCCTGAAGCAGCAGCCGGACATACAGCGGCTGACTGGATTGGAGGGTCAGTTCATGGTCGCCGTCCGGCAGGTCCAGATAACCGCGTTCCAGGCGGCCCAGCAATTCCGCGCAACCATCGACCCGGATCGCCCGGCGGGTTTCGGGACCGGCGACGAAATCGAGCGCCTGCCAGGGTCGCCCGTCCAGTCCGGCGTCAATCCAGTAGGCCTGTCGGGTCTGGGTCTCCTCCGGGGGATAGCGCAATCGGTGTTCCAACGCCAGCCGCGCCGGCCCCTGTAATCGGACCCGCAGCGGCCGTTGCGCCGATAGCGGCCAGAACGGCTCGGCGGTGGCCTGATCGGTCGGCCGCAACTGCGCTGGCAAACCCGCAGCGACCGGGGCGAGCGATGAGCCATTCGGGATAGAGTGCGAGTCGTCAGCGGCGGTCGCGGGTTCCGCAGCAGCATCCGGTTCCAGCGGTGACGGATCAACGAGGTTCCGATACGGGGCCAGTATGCCCAGCGCGTTTCGGCGCGAGATGAACAGCGCCACATCCAGCGGGTCACGGGCCTGGGCGGGTCGGCTAATCCGCGCCAGCCGCTCTTCCGGCCAGTCCGGCGGCACTAATAATGAATCGCCCTGCGCCGAGAGTTGCGCCGGGATGCTGACGTACAGCCCGGAACCATTAGCGACCGCAATCTCCAGATCGGCGAGGGTGAGCCGATCGCCAGAGCGGTCAATGCGCAAGCTTTCGCTGGCCGGAATCCAGACCGTGACGCTTTCGCCGGGGGCCAATCGCACCTGTTGCGTGATGGTCGGGTTTCGCCCTTCTTCTCGACTGCCGGCGGTCGATCCACGAAACAGGGGAACTCCGGCCACCCAAGCCGGCTCGCCAACCACCGTGTCCCAGCGCAATGGCAGCGGATACCGGCCCAACAGATCGATTTGAACCTGGTCAGGACCTGCGGCGGCGGTTCCCACGGTCAACGCCGCCAGCAAGATCCATTTTCCCCGACCCCACATCAGGACCGTGCTCCCGCCAGACAGGTGCCGAATCGTCCTCGCAGCTCGGCGTCGTTGCGCAACTGTTCCCGCACCGGCAGGGCCAGCTCAATGTGCACAAACCCGGCGTTACCCAACGCCCGCAGGGTTTTGCCAACCGGGTTGATCAGAGCGCCCAGTTCGTTGATCTGGTTCGGGTACAACAGCACCGGCTCGGTGAATATTCCGCTCAGGCACTGGACGGTCTGCTCCGCGGCCAGTGTCGGTTGGCGCTGACCGGCGCTGACAATCGCGCCGGCGGTGCGGCCCGCTTCGGTCTTGCGTTTTTCAGCAGCGAAGCCATGCAGTTGCACCACGACCCGCCCCGGTTGGGCGGCGGCAGCGTGGCTGAAGGCGATGAAGTAGCTGTCCGGTCGCCGGGCCATATCGGCATTGACGGTCTCGTCCTCATCATCTTCATAGCGGCGCGGCGCGGTACTCCAGGCGCCGGCAGCGAACGGACCGGCCTGGAACAGACGCATGGCGATGACCCCGGTATGCTGGTCGCTTAGAGCGTGTGGAGCCTGCAACACGGGGGTAGCCGCAGCGGGCGCGGCAAAAGCGTAAAACCCCCGGCCCCGGCGCTGCTCGGGCTGCTCATAGAGGGTGATGAAGGTGCGGCCACGGGCAATTATGGAGTCCAGCCGAAATCCCAGCGCCGCCCAGTCCGTCGCCAGCGTTGCCCCCGATTCGCCAGCAAAGACGCGGCGAAACAACGCCTCGGCCTGCGCCAGTTCCTCCGCTGCCGGCTGCTGGTACTCGCGGCTCTGGCTATCCCGCCACTGGCTTTCCAGCGTTTCCGCACTCATGGCCTGGGTTAATGGCCACACCGCCAGCCCTGCTGTCAGCCAACCGCGCCAGCGCCAGCCTCGCTTCGCCGACATCGGCCAGGATTGCATGTGAACTGCATGGTCTTGCTTTTTCACCGCGATGGCTCCTCATTAAACAGTTCAATCCCGGTCGGCGTCCCGGGGACCACCCGGTACAGCGTCAGATAACCGCTGCCTTCCTCCAGCCGCATCCGGATTCGGTAGTCGCCCAGCGGCCAATCATCGCCCAGGGGGAGAAAAAACCGTTGCCCCAAGCCGACCTGTTCAGCCGGGGTATCCAGTACCGGCGCCGGACGACTGTTGTCGGGCTGAATGTCATACAGCCACTCGCGTACGGTCAGGCGGGTAAAGGGTCCCGGATTGGCCACAGCGGGTTGTTCTACCGTCACGCGCAACCGGGAGCGCCCGGTTGTCCCGAACGGCGTTTGCAGCACCCCCGACAGGATCTCCGGGCCAGCGGAGGTTTTCGCGATGGTAAATTCCAGCCCTTTGGAATCGAGGCGATAAGCGAGCCGCCGGGTCAGGCTGCCCGCTCCAGCGCCAGCGTAGTTGAGGTACCAGCGCGCCGGCTGTGCCGCCCGCACCACAACGGTGTGTGAACCGGCCGGCAACGGCGGCAGCCGGATCTGCGCCCGGCGCAGCGCCAACACCTCATTGAAGACCGACTGACCATCAACCAGCGCCTCCACTCGTCCGGGCTGATCGGTCTCGCGCAGCATCAACAGCGTGGCCTCAACCGTCTGCCGGCCCGGCAGCCCCTGCAATTCGACCCGCAGCGGAACCTCAGCCGTCAATGGCCGAAACACTGATCCCAGCGCCTGTTCGCGTAGCGGCGTCTGCGGATCGCGCGGGTTCAACAGATAACGGCCCCGCCCGTCGCCACCGGGATCGTAATCCTGCCAGTCGTAGCGTCCGGCCAGCACTTCCGGATCGATTTGCGGCGGACGGCTTTGCAGGTTGAGTTGCACGGTCAGGCCGTCTTGCACCCAGGCCGCCGCCGCCAGCGGCGCTACCGAAAACCAGGTCGGCTGGCCGCGCATTGCTGGATTAATGGCTTGATAGTCTTCGGGAACCCGCACTTCGCGGCGCAGATCGGGCGGGCGGGTATAGGCCGTCGCCAGCACCGGGCGGAGCGCGGTCAAGCGCACCCGGTTTACCGCCGTCGGTAGCGCAAACCCGTAACTGGCCGGTTCGGAGATCCGTTCGATCAGCGCTTGTGGGCCACTCAGTCGGTCATAAATTGATGCTGCGCCAGTAGCCGCCAGCTCTCCCTGGCGCAGCGTAACGCCGGCAGCGTCGAGCAGTTCATAGCGCACCGCGGCGCCGGATTGCGGATCGGGCGGGGTGAGACGCAAATCCACCCGCCAGAAGGTCGGCAACCGGTCGAGATGGGCGATGGCGAATTCCAGAGGCCGGCCCGGCTCCAGCCGGTACAGCCGCAGGCTCAGCGGTTCGGGAATCAGGTCCAGCGCTGGCGCACCCGGCGGAGTCAGAGTCGCCCGAATGACCAGCGGGCGCGGAGCCAGCACTTCCAGCAGCCCGCCGCTCAGATTTTGTGTCCAGCTGGTCGCGGCGCCAGCCAGGGGAATGCGGTAGGTCGCCCGTTGTGCAGGCTGGGGACCGTACCAGAACAGTTGAATTTCGTCCGCGCCATTGGCGCCGGCAGCCAGCGGCGTCCCCCCTGCGTCCAGCACTTCCAGCTTGACCGGCCCGCCAGGCTCTGGAATCGGCAGGATGCCGCGCAAACTCCGGTCAACATACAGCCCGGCGGGCAGCACCGGCATCCGTACCGGTTCGGCCTCAATGTCGAGGGTGATATAGATCCGTTGACTCCGGTAGTCGCGCTTCTCGATGCCCAGCGGCGCCGTTGGCGTCCAGCGCTGGCGCAGCAGATTCACCTGCTCAGTCTCATGCAGCAGTTCTGAACCATACAGGCTGGCTTGCGCCAGCATTTCCCGCAGCGAGCGGTTGATCCGCTGCCAGCGATAGGTCGTCACCGGATCAAACAGGTGTTCCTGAAGGTAAACCCGGGCCGCTATCGCAGCGACGCCGGCCACCACTTCCGCCTGCTGCAACCGCAGCCGCTCCGCACCAGGGGTTTCGGCCAGATCGATCATCAACACCCGGCCATCAGTAGGCGTCTGGCGGGGATCGAGATAAAAGGCCGCCGTTAGCGCTTGCTTCGCGCCCGGCGGCTGGTAGCGAGTGACCGTGGCCTGGTGGTGATAAACCGCATCCCGGAGGACCTGGCCCCGGTTATCCACCAGTTGATAGCGCAATGCGTACCGCCATTCCGAATCAGGCAAGGTGGCGGCTTCGGGACTGACGCTGGCGTTACTGATCACTTTGAGGCGTTTGCCCGCGCCAAGGATCGGAAATTCCAGCCAGCGGCGCTGATCCAGCAGGTAAACCGCGCTGGAGGAAACCGCGCCGGCCAACCGGGAATCATTCGCAGCAGCGCCAGACGGGTTGAATTCTGCGGAAAGCAACGCCAACAACGGCCACAGCGCCCAAGTCGCCGCGCCAGCCAGGCCCAGCAGGGTCAATCCGCGCAGGAGGTAACCGAGCAGCCGGATCATGGCGGACGCTCAAAGCGCAGCCAGCCGGCCTGGGCGTCCTTGAAGCGCTGCACCGAATCCGCATCCGGCGGGATACTGGCGTTCACCGCTACGTCCGGCTGGCGTGGGGCCAGATTGATGATCCAGCGCAACCGCCCATCAGCTTCCAGCGTCAGCAGAAACGCCAGTTGCGTGTCGCGGTCGATCAACCGCAGGTAGCGGTAACCGGGCCAGCCCTGCAACTGCCGCAGATTGACAATATCACGCTGTTCCATATACGCCTGCGCCGCCATTTGCCAGTTTGGCGGCGGCGCGCCGCCGGCCATCGGCAACGTCGCGAGGTACTGGTAGAGATCATCCAGCCGGGTCGGAATCGCCAGGGCGGCAAACTGGGCTTGTTGGGCGATATTCTCACTTTGCTGGCGGAATGCGGCCCGGACCAGCGGTGAAAGCCATACGGCGCAGAATTCCTTGTTGAGCGCTGCGTCGAGGTAGCGAGTCTGGGGCGACCCGGTGGTCTCGTAACCAGCGGTCGCCGCCGCGCCATCTACGAACCGCAGGCTCATCCCGTCTTCGGTCAATGTTTTCACCAGTCGCTGTCCCAGCGGATTGAGCGCATCAGTCCGCGTAGCGCCGCTGCTCCAGGCCAGCAGCGCATCGGTCTCCGGGTCTGGCTCACCGAACCGGATGCCGTAGGCTCGAACATTGATCGTCAACCACGGCGCCGCTCCACTTTCCCGCAGCACCACCTGATTGACCAGCGAAAACAGGCTGCGAATGTTGGCCGAGTTGGCGATATCCGCGCTACCGTCCTGGTTGGCTTGCGGGTGAGCGCCGGCCAACAGCAGCACCCCCGCCTGGATTCGATCAAACAGGGCAACGCCATACTCGAAGCTGTTAATCTCAAACAGCGGTCGCGGCACGCCGACCAGATAAGGTTGAACCTCAGTCACGCGGAACACATAGGTTCCCCAGTAACGGCGGTTACGGGTCTCGTCCTCGACCAGGATCAAATACTCCTGACCGCTTTGGCGATGCTGGTAACGCGACAGCCGGTAACCGACCGCCCCGGCGGCGACGGCCAAGGCTCGCAACTCGGTCAATCCCTCCGCAGTCCACCCGCTGTCATTCCGGTAACCGGCGCGCAACACCGCCAGTAAGGGCGTCAATACGGTTTCGTCGAAGTAGAGCAGTTCTTCCAGGCGCGGCGGGCGATACCGGTTGGAGCCGCGCTCAGCCAGCCGCTGTTTGTCCGCCAACAACCATTCCTGCAAGTAACCGCCTATCTGCATTTCCCCAACCTGCAAGGGCGCTTCAGCCTGACCGGCGACCACGGCCTGCGCCAGAATTTGCCGCAGGTCCGGACGATTCAGAATCAGCTCAGTGAAGCCGCTGCCCGTGGTGTCCCGCTGTAGATTGGGCAATGGCGTTTCGTCCCAGCGCACCTGAAGTTCGCCCACCAGACTGCGCAACCGGGCCAGATCCAGATCGGGCGGCAACGCGGTCTGAACCCACAGGGCGGTGGGCGGCTGAACCTGGCCGGCGCGAAAGTCCACCGGCGAGATTCCGGCCAGACGTTGACTGTTCTTATTGGTGTAGCCGCGCACCTGCAGGACGTTGCGGCGGGCCATGACCTGATGGAAAACCTGGAACACAGTCTGATGGCTGCGCAGCACATCCAGCGAGCCATCGGCATTGACCCTGCGGGGAGCGCCGGCGACCGCCAGGGCGCGTCCTCCCAGGGCATTGAATAGCCAACCGCTGGCGATCAGGACGCCGGGTTCGTCCAGCGGCGCGGGCGCTTCCACCAACAGGTTGCCGGCAGCGCGGGTATCGAGCGCGTAAATTCCCCAGCCCCGCGCCGGCTCCCGTTCGCGCAGGTACAGGTAACGCTGTTCCACCTGATAGATCTGATAGTGGGCGGCAGCCAGCCAGTGGGCGGCGGCAGCCAGCGCGGCCGCGTCGCCAGCCAGATACGCCCGCAGTTGCTCAACGCCGTTGTGGAATGCGTCCAGTTCGCCAGACAATGGCGCCGGCGTTCCGGCGCCCAACCGGGAGCGATGCAGCGCGACGCTGTCGTCGTTGATCAGCTCCAATAGCGTTTTTGGCGCCTGTTGCACGGTAGTCGCGCTGTCGTCCTGCGGTGAGCCCAGCCAGGCGCGCGGCGTTGGCAGCAAGGTGAGCGCAAACCCGGCAATGCTGGCCACGCCGACCGCCACCAGCGAGGTCTGGAGGGTGGCGCGGGTCAAGCGGGCGGCAATTTCCTTGTCGTACATCCGCATCGCGATCAGCGTGGACAGCAGATAGCCAAAGCCGTAGATGTCTATCAGCGGCGCAGCGGGCCACGCCAGTGGCAGCAACCAGCCCAGGGTCAGTTTGTAGAGAAAATCCAGAGTGAAAAAGAACAGCAGCGCGCGGGGACCTTCAATGTGCAAGCGGGCGAGAGCAGGTAGTCGCAGCAACAGCCGGGCGAGACCCAGGATCAGGAAAGCTTCGAAAAACGAGGCGAGGATTCTGGTTGGCTGGAACCATTGCAGCGCCAACAATGAGGGAATCAGGATGCCGTTAAATTCCCAGCCGTAATGGAGGTTCATCCGCGACGCCAGCAGCGCGGTGGTCAACAAAATGATGTAGGCCTTGGGCGTAGCCAGCAGCGAGGCGGCCAGATCGTTGTACATATACCCGAGGTTGCCCATGCTGAAGTTGGTCAGTTCCATCAGGCCATAACGGACGATCAGGAACGTCAAGCCCACCGTCGCCGCCAGCGGAATCAGCCCGGCCCGCAGCCCGGTTTTCCAGAACTGGTTGGCGATCAGCGAGACGATCACCAGACCAAAACTGTGGAGTTCGCTGCGGTAGTCGAAGTTCTGCTGAAAATAGTCGTTCCACAGGATGCCCACCTTGGGCAGCAGCCAGCCATCGCTGACCAGCCGCACCGCGACGCTGACCAGCACCAGCGCGAAAAACCGGTCGCGGCCAAACAGGTTGCTCCATCCGCCATACCGGGAGTAGCGCTCGAACAGGCCGTGCACGATCAGGTAGGTCACGACGCCCTCGCCGAGGACTACCGCCGCCGACAGCGGCTTGAGCAACAGCAGAGGAGTCAGATAACCCGGCACCACCAGCCCCGACAGACTCCAGCCAAAGCGCAGGGAGAAAAACACCGCCACCGTCACCCCGATCCAGACTGTGGTGACGACGGAACTGGCCAGGCTTTCCGGGAACAGCGGCAAACTGAGCATCAAGGCAATGGCCTGTGCGGGTTCTAG
>JAJHPN010000173.1 GCA_020890855.1 Candidatus Contendibacter sp.
CCTAATCCTCCGACAAATGCGCTGAGGGTGATGGGAATCAGATACAGGCTGAACACCGGCTGGCCGCCGTCCGTGAGCATCAGCGCCTGACGCGCGAACAGAATGGCGACGGTCACTGTCACCGCGAACGCATATTGTAGCCACCCAGGCCATTGCCCCAGAACCGTTCGCCCGGGTCGAATCGCCTCCAGCCAGGATCCATGCAGTTTCGATAAGATTCCCTTCCGGCTGCTCGTGCTATTCACATCACCTCCGAACAATCAATACGGTTTCGCTACTACCGCCGTCTGGTGTCCAGCGCGTCGTCTCACCGGTCGGGCGTTCTCCTGCTGGAACGCGGCGGGTTTCATCACGTGTTTGGTTGGGCGATGGGCGGTCGAGATCAGCGCCCTGCCCTCCAGCTTAAAGAAACCCATCAGGTTTTGCAGTTCGTTGGCCTGATCGCCCATGGAATGGCTGGCGGCGGCGGTCTGTTCGACCAGGGCGGCGTTTTGCTGAGTGACCTGATCCATTTGCAAAATGGCTTTGTTGACCTGTTCAATCCCGCTGGCCTGCTCGCGGGCGGTGGCGTCTATCTCGGCGACGATGTCGCTGACCTTCTTGATGGCGGTGACGATCTCTTTCAGGGTCTGGCCGGATTGCTCGACCAGCTTGCCGCCGTCGGCGATCTTGGCCACGCTGTCGGTGATCAAGCCTTTGATCTCCTTGGCGGCGTCGGCGCTGCGTTGCGCCAGCTTGCGCACTTCGCCAGCGACCACCGCGAAGCCGCGCCCTTGTTCGCCCGCTCGCGCGGCCTCGACAGCAGCGTTCAAGGCCAGCAAATTGGTCTGGAAGGCGATTTCGTCGATCACCCCGATGATGTCGGCGATCTGCTTGCTACTCTGGTGGATGGCGCTCATGGCCGACACCGCTTGGTCGACCACGCCCCCGCCTTGCTCCGCCTGGCTCCGGGCGGCGCTCGCCAACTGGTTGGCTTGCCCGGCGTGGTCGGCGCTTTGCTTGACCGTGCTGGTCAATTCTTCCATCGAGGAGGCGGTCTCTTCCAAGGCGGAGGCTTGTTCCTCGGTGCGCTGCGCCAAGTCGGCGCTGCCCTGGGCGATTTCGGCGGCAGCGGAATTCACTTGGCGGGTGGCTTCGGTGACCTGGCCGACCATGCTCTTGAGTTGCATCGCCATGTCGCGCATGGCGCGGGCCAAATCGCCGACTTCGTCCCGGCGGGCCGTCAGCTCGGCGGGGATTTCACGGCTCATGTCGCCTGTGGACAGTACGCCCAGGATTTCGCTGCCCCGATGGAGCGGAGCGGTCACACTCCGGGTGATAAGCCAGCCCAGCAGCCCAGCCAGCACAACACCGACGGCTGCGGCTGTGATGCCGAAGATTTCCAGTCGGGCGGCCAGGGCGCGATCCGTCTCAATCATCGCATTTGTCCGAACGAGATTGTTTTCGGTTATGGCGTCGAAGGTTTTTCCCATCGCATCCGAGATCGGAACCATGCGGCCGACCACTTGACGATACTCGGCATACAGCGCCATCTTCTGGCTGGCGTCGGCGGCGCCGGCCAGTTGCTCGATCAGGTGGTCCAGTTCGACATATATGGTCCGCCACGCTTGATATTCCCCCTGGAGTTGTTGCTGTAGCGCCCGGCCCTTTTCACTGGTCCGTGGCACTTTCAGCAGCGCCTCCCACGCCTGATCGACTTTCGGCCACGTCTTCCGGCGTTCTTCCTGAAGGGCGCGCAATCCCGCTGCGGACTCGGCTTGCGTTTCGTGCGCGAAGACGGCTTGGGTTTGCGCGCGGATCGTCATCCGTTGGCGGTTAAGCTGCGACAGCGCCAGTAGCGCGGGAACTCGGTTCCCGCCAATGTTTTCCATGTTGGCCGAAAGGGTATGAACCCCGAACACCGCCAGGACGCCGATCAGCAAGGCGATGATCGCCATGGCTCCGAAGCCGACTGCCAACCGCGCGCCGATTGTCAGATTGGTTATGTTCATCAATTTGCTTGCCCATTCAGGTCCTGGTCACTGCCTAATCGAAGTCGGATTAATGTTCCAGTTCGACTTCGGCTTGTTTGCGGTGAGCGTTCGGCCGTTGCACCGCTTCCAGCGCGAAGATCTCCTCCACGCTCAACAGCCGGTCCGCGTCCAGCAACATCACCATGCCGGCCTCGGTGGTCGTCAGCCCGCTGATGAAGTCGATATGCACGGCTGCACCGAAATCCGGCGCCGGCTGGATGTCGGCGGCCTCAATGTTCTGCACGTCCGACACCCCGTCCACGACTATGCCGATGATCCGGTTGCCGCTGGACGCTTGCACAGTCACCACGATCATCACCGTGGTCTTGGTGTACTCGACCGCGTCCAAGCCAAACCGCAGGCGCAGGTCGATGACCGGCACGATGGCGCCGCGCAGGTTCATCACCCCCTGCACAAAGGCTGGGGCGTTGGGCATCTTGGTCACCGGCGCCCAGCCGCGAATTTCCTGCACTTTCAGAATGTCGACGCCATACCCCTCCCCCGCCAGGCTGAAGGTCAGATACTGGGCGCCCTCGGCTACGTCGCGGGCCGCAAGGTCGGGGTGGCGCGAGATCGTTAATGCGGTCGTTCCGCTCATGGTCGATATCCTCCGGTTGCCAAAGGCGGCGCTGTTAGGTTCTCTCTAGGATTCCCTCCCCCTTTGCGGGGGAGGGTTAGGACAAGGGAGACGGTTAGAATTCCCGCCACTCTGCGGAAGCGGCAGCCGGGGCCATGTATTTCTTCTCAACCGGCGCCGGCTGGATCGCGGGACGGGCCTTGGCAGCAATCGGTTTGACGACGGCGACGGGGGGCGGGCGGCGACTCAATCCCGGGCTCGGGCGTGGCTCATGTCGGGCTTTGCTCTCGATCGGCGATCTCGCCACGTTGGCGGCTCCCCCCCGATCATCTACAGTGAAGAAGCTCATCAGGTTTTGCAGTTCCTGGGCCTGATCGCCCATGGCGTGACTGGCGGCGGCGGTTTCTTCCACCAGGGCGGCGTTTTGCTGGGTGACTTGATCCATTTGCAGAATCGCCTTGTTGACCTGCTCGATTCCGCTGGCTTGCTCCCGGGCGGCGGCGGCCATTTCCGCTACGATATCGCTGACCTTCTTGACCGAGGCGACAATCTCCCGCAAGGTCTGGCCGGAGCGTTCCACCAGTTGGCCGCCGTCTTCCA
>JAJHPN010000235.1 GCA_020890855.1 Candidatus Contendibacter sp.
CGCGGAAGATGAACAAATCCATCCGCGATCTTTCGCCCAACGCCCGTGAGCGGTTGCTACAGTACTCATGGCCCGGCAATATCCGAGAACTGCAAAACGTCATTGAGCGCGCCACCATTCTCGCCCGGGGTCCGCTGCTGGAGATCGACAACGCGCTCGAACTGCGTCTGGATGATCAGGATGCGACGACTACATCGCCAGCGCTCGCTTCGCTCGAAGCGATGGAGCGCGCTTACATCCTCCAGGTGTTGGAGCGCACCGGCTGGGTGATCGAAGGCGAACCGGGCGCGGCGGCGATTCTGGACCTCAATCCCAGCACTCTGCGCTCCCGGATGCAGAAACTGAATATCCGCAAACCCAAGTTCCCGGTTTAAATTAGCTCCGTCTTCATTTCCTCTGCCATCGGTTCCCATCCGGTGGTTTTTGTGTGTCCATGCCTGTCAGCATTCGGTCGCAAAGCGGAGGCTATTAAAGACGAGTTTAATAGCCTCTGAAAAAAATCTAATGGCCGATTGCGACCATTCAACATAGCGGCCTGCCTTGGTATTTAACGGTCTTGCGATATATCACGGGTATTATGAATCTATAATCTGCTATGAGTTTGAGAGTTAATTTTAACTTAATGATTATCATGTTTATTTTAGATAATTTATGATGGCATTGATGTTGCTTACTACAAGTATTGCCAACCCCAGCCATTCCTAACCCGGTCCTTGTGGAATTTGGCAAAGTATCGTCGTTCGCAATACATCGTGTGCGATGCGAATCAAGCAACCTCATTTGCAATGGAGAAATAACATGTCCCGAATCGCCATCCCGATTGTCGAACAAACCCCTGCCGCGTCGAAGCCGCTCCTTGATGCTGTACACAAGCAACTCGGTGTTGTGCCCAATCTGATGAAGCTGGTCGGTCACAGCCCAGCCGCGCTTGAGGGTTATCTGTCGCTCAACGGTGCGCTGGCTAAGGGCGTGCTGGACGGTGCATTGCGCGAACGCATCGCCTTGGCCATTGCTGAGTTCAACGGTTGCGAATACTGTCTGGCCGCGCATACATACTTGGGCAAGAACATGGCTAAACTCAACGAGTCTGAAATCCGTGCCGCCCGCGACGGCCGGTCGAGCGATACCAAGGCGGACGCTGCCCTGCGATTCGCCCGCCGGGTAGCCAGCGAGCATGGCCGCGTCAGCGATTCCGACCTCGCCGCCTTGCGCACGGCAGGTTTCGATGACGCTGGCGTTATCGAAATCGTGGTGAACGTGGCGCTGAATGTGCTCACCAACTACGTCAATAACGTCGCCCTGACCGATGTGGATTTTCCCAAGGCCGACCTCCTCAAGCTCGCGGCGTAATCGCGCTATTTTGGTAGGCCACCGGCAGCGCCTCGCATTGCCATAGTGTTAGCCGGTTGGCCAACGTGCTGTCGGCAGCGGAAAGAAAGCTCCCGCTGCCAAAAACCAGAACCGGGTTCCGTTAGTAGTTCCCGGTCTGTTTCTCAACAATATGAAACGTTAGCTCTCTTACCCTACCTCAACGTCAAACTCTGCGCGGCATCTCCGCAATGAAGTATCAGCCGAAATAGCTTTTGTTCTCACCAAACCACCGCCAGTCTTCTCAAGGAGAAGAGTGAACTCATTGCTGCCGCCGTCGAGTACGTTGCAGCAGAGTAGTGGTTTATCAGGAGCACTCATCTTGCCGGCTAATCATTTCGCAGCGTCTACTCGTTTCGAAGCTAACTGAAGAGGTTCTAGTTGCAGACTTGCCGGTTTCAATAACGATTGCCAATGCAATGATTGCATTGCAGATTACCATTTCCAGCAGGTGACTTTAGGGCCAGCGCCCCATTTTTCTAATGCTGTAGCTGGTAAGAATAACGCCCAACTGCCTGCCACCGCTAAAAAACGCCCGCCATTCCTCAATTCGATAGTCGCCGCAACATTTAGCGGCTCCTCGACATATCGCAGTCGCCAATATCCATTAGCCTTGCTTCGAAATCCGTCACTAAGTAATAACTATATGAAAATAATCTTAAATTTTAATTTTTCCGCATGGCACAAGCATTGCTGACCCCGTAGCGAGAATTCATTACTCCCTACCCAGTAATCAGAAAAGAGGTTAATCCCTATGAGCAGCGCAAACCAACCCGTTCTACAAGGTCAACGCGCCTTGGTGACCGGGGCTAATTCCGGCATCGGCGCGGCCGTCGCCAAGGCGTTGGCCGCCGCTGGCGCACGAGTGGCCGTTAATTACTCATCCAGCGATGAACGCGCCCGAGCCGTAGTGAAACAGATTGAAGCGGATGGCGGCGAGGCGCTGGCGATTCGCGCCAACGTCAGCCGGGAAAACGAAGTCGAGGCGATGTTCGCCCAGATCGTTGAGGCTTGGGGCAGCCTTGACATTCTGGTCAACAACGCCGGTCTGCAAAAGGATGCGGCGCTGGTCGAGATGAGCCTGGCCGATTGGCAATTCGTGCTCGACGTCAACCTGACCGGTCAGTTCCTCTGTTCCCGCGCCGCCGCTCGCGAATTCCTTCAGCGCGGCCTGATACCGAACCTGTCGCGCGCCGTCGGCAAGATCATTTGCATGTCCTCGGTTCACGATGTCATCCCGTGGGCCGGACACGCCAACTACGCCGCCTCCAAGGGTGGAGTCAGCCTGCTGATGAAGACGATGGCCCAGGAATTCGCGCCGCAGGGCATCCGAGTTAACGCCATCTCGCCGGGCGCGATCAAGACGCCGATCAATACCGCCGCCTGGAAAACGCCGGCAGCGGAAGCGGAATTACTCAAACTGATTCCCTACCGCCGGGTCGGCGAACCGGAAGACATTGGCCGCGCCGCCGTCTGGCTGGCCTCCGACGCTTCCGATTACGTCACCGGCGCAACGCTGTACGTGGACGGCGGCATGACCCTCTATCCCGGCTTCGATCAGGGGGGCTGAGATGAACGAACGCTACGACAGTATCATCGTCGGTTCCGGCGCGGGCGGGTCGGCGGCGGCCTATCAACTGGCGCGGGCGGGTCGGCGCGTCCTGCTGCAGTCAATTCCAATTGAGGTATGAGTCTGGACGAGGCGAGAGGTGATCGATCAAGCGGCGACTTTGGATCGGTTGTGGATAGACAGAAAGAGTTGTTGCTTGGCTTGCTGAAGCTGCTTGGCAGAC
>JAJHPN010000285.1 GCA_020890855.1 Candidatus Contendibacter sp.
ATACCAATACAGAAACTGTAAGCGTTCGCGTCTCCGGGCATCTTTCTCTTTCTTGAGCAGGAGTTCTAATTCTTCTTGAGACTCTGAAACGTCAAGTTTAAATACGCGACTCATCGCTTAATTCCTCGTTTATCAGAAACACTAATATATCATTTTAGTCGTGTTTGGTATTACTTGCTGGATACCGGGTGGCTGCCAGGCTCCCTCTCCAGGCGGCAGGATCGACGGCGGCTCGGTCTTCGGCCAGTACAGACGCATCACCAGGTAGATGGGGCCGTTTGGAGCCGGCAACCAGTTCGATTCCTTATCCGAACCCGGCGAGTCCTTCTGGATATAGAGCGTCAGCGAGCCGTCGGCGTTCTTCTTCATCGACGGCAGCATCGGCGAGTTGATCAGGTAGCGGTTGATCGGGTTCTTGATCAGGAACTGGGTCTTGCCGTCGTACATCGTTACCGACCAGAAGGCGTTGACCGGCGGGAACTGGTCCTTGGCGAAGGTCAGCGTGTAGTTGTGCTTGCTGCCGTCGAGCACGTCACCGTTGACCAGCGTCTTGGTGAGGGGATACATGGCTTCGACGGCGTCGTTGCCGTAGATGCCGCCCTTGGCGGCGGCGGCCCGCTTCAGCCAGTCGCCATTGTAGAAAGCGCGGTCACCGAACAGCGAGCCGACCTTCCAGCCGTTGATGTCCTTCTGCCCGGCCTCCAGGTATTTCTCGATCTTGCTGTCGCCTTCCTTCATCGCCAGCAGGATAGCGGCCTTGTGCTCAAGCGAAAGGTCCTTGAAGTTGAACTTCTTGCCGGGGCCGATGCCGATGCTGGCGAGCTTGGCGCGGATCGCTTCTTCCTCGGGGCCGGCCGGCGCGAATTGCAGCGCGAAGTCCAGATACTCGAAGAAGTTGGTCTTCACCATGTCCTTGTCGATCTTCGGGAAGTCGATGGCCGGCGCGGCAGGCGTGGCCGGCTGCTTGAGGTACGCCGACAGCGGCTGCGCCTTGTAGCCCGCCTGCACCTTCTCGACGTTGGGCATGTCCTCGGGGTCGATGAGCTGGGTGCGGTACGCAGCCAGTGAGAAATCGGTGGTCGAGCGGAACACCTGCTTGATGCCCGCCGGTGTTTCGCCCTTCCAGTTCGGGCCGACGACCAGGTAGTCGCCGGCGTCATTGCCGGTGGCGCGGCTGCCAATGTAACCGTAGTTGAAAGTGTTGCCGTCGGTCAGCATCACCGAGTAGTAGCGTTTCTTGTCCACCGCCGGCACCGAGAGCACCAGCGGCTCGGCGCGCAGGTCCATCCACATCAACGAGTAGGGCGTGTCGCTGTTGGGCGTGATGATCGCCGTGTCCTTGTAAGTGAAGACGCGGGCCTCATTGTGGATCTGGTTGAAGGGCGCCTTGAACTGGCCCGAGTTCTTATCCACCGCATACTCGTACATGACGGCATAGTTCATCACGATCGGCAGGCCGTAGATGAAACCTTCCTCGGCGATGGCCTTGGTTTCGAGAATGCTCGGTCGATCCTTCTCGGTTTTCTCGGCTTGGGAGATGGCGTCTTTCTCCGCCCCGTAGCCGGCGAGCGGTATGGTGGCGACGGCGAACGCCAGCACCGCGTTCAACAGAATGCGCTTCATTATCTTCTCTCTTTCGGGTTTAAATTTGTCGGCCGTCCCGGAATGACCGGAACAGCCAGCGCGGTTCATGATGGAAAGTTATTCCACGGCCCTGACTCGCGGAATTTTCCATGAGCCATCAAGGATGGAGGGATCTTTCTCCTTCGGCCAATAGAGCCGCATCATGAGGATGAACTTGTCCTTCGGAGCCGGGAGCCAGTTCGATTCCTGGTCGGGACCGGGGTTTTCGTTCTGGATGTAGAGGTCCACCGAACCATCGGCGTTGGCCTTGAGGCTCTGCCGGGGGCTGATGCTGTAACGGTCGAGCGGGTTCGGCACGAAGAAGTAGTCCTTATCGTACATCGTGAGCGACCAGAACCCGTTCGCGGGCGGGAGTTCGCCTTTGTTGAAGTGCATCACGTATTTCTTCTCGCCGGTATACGAGCCGATCGCGGAGGGTCCTTCCGATGTGGGATAGACGGCGTCTTGCGGACGATTCGCCCCCAACCCGATGGCGGTGATCAAGGCGCGTTGAAGGTAGTTCACACCGTAGTTGCCAGTTTTGGTGGTGAACAGCCAGCCGTTCTCCAATTTCATGTCGCCTTCGACAATGCCTTCCTTCAGCCAAAGCATGATCTTTTCATTGGCGATTTTGGGTACGAGGGAGAACGCTTCGTGGGCCGCTGGGGCGAGTTTGCTGCGATCAAACGGCTGACCGGGCACGATCCCGATCTTGGCCATCTTTTCCAGGATGGGCTTGTCCGCAGCGGCGGGCGGATTGTTCACCAGCAATTTGGCCAGCAGATCGAAATAGTCGTCGGCGCTGAGTGCGTTCACCTGATCTCGCACGGCGGTTTTCATGTCGATGGATGGATCGACCTTGCCGGGCAGCGGGATGTAAGGTTTGCCGTAGGCGCTGAGCGGGACGAGCGAAATCTCATCCTGCAGCTTGTGAACAGCGGCGTAGTCTTCCGGGGTGCCGGTGCAGTAGATGCGGCCCAGTAGCCAGACCATGGCGGTGGGCGATTTATATTCCTTGACGCCCTCCGGTAACGTCCCTTTCCAGCCGGGGCCGGTAATCGCATAGGTCTGCGGGCCGGTGCCGGTCGTGCGTTTGCCCGGTACTTGGAAGACTTCTGTCCAGCCATCGAGCATAGGGAACAGATAATAACGATCCTGTGCATCCGGCAGGCTTAACACCCACGGTTCTTGGCCCACGTCCAGCCAAGCGGTGGTGTAAAGCGTGTCGGCGTTCGGGGCCGTCACGTCTCTGAACGTCGCGGAAGGATACTCGCGCATCCGGACAAACTGTCCCATCGGAGCGCGTGTGCCTTCCGGCTTCTCGACATTGGTCATCACCCGCCGGGTCATTTCCATCGTGACCAGCGGATAACCATAGATGTAGGCTTCAACGCCCAATGGCGCGGCTTCAAAGACATTCTCTTTGGCTTGGCCGTTGGACACGAACAAGGCTGTCGTCATCAGGCTGACGGCCAGTAGCGAGTTGAACAGGATTCGCTTCATCGTTTCTTTTCCTCTCATTTGCCTCA
>JAJHPN010000366.1 GCA_020890855.1 Candidatus Contendibacter sp.
ACGAAGAGTTTAACCCCCTCACCCGGATTCCGCGCCCGGCCCATGCCCGATTACTCTTGCACGGCTTGGCGGCCGATTCGCCCTTTATGGAGGCGCTATGCGAGACGCTACCGGATGAAGCGGCCCGGCTGGCGTATTTGAATCATTTGGCCTGGCAGGCGCGTTCATAAGGTTGTGCAGTTCAACCACTGCCGGCCAATACGCCGAACCCGGCGCTAATCCGCGATCCAGCAGCGACGTTGAATGATTGCGTTCAGGTGTCGTCCTGATCCTGTCTCACCCAAATCAACGAGTCAGTCGCAAACCCCAACGCCTTTGCTTGCTGAATCAGTGGTTCCAGCACCGTGGAGGATAACCGCCGGGTCCGGGCCAGAATCCACAGATAATCGCGACTCGGACCGCTAACCATCACCCATGAGTAATTTGCCCGGTCCAGGGCGATAATGTGATAACCACCGTAAAACGGGCCGAAGAACGACACTTTCAGTGAGCCCACCGTCGGTTCGTTGATGAAATAAGCCCGGCCCTCGGCGTCTTTCCAGACTTTGGCCCGGTCGTCATAACCGCGATTCAGCACCGCCACGCCACCGTCATCGCGAAGACCATAATGGGCGCTGACGTTGCTCAACCCTCGTTCAAAGGAATGATCCAGTCGGGCGATTTCGTACCATTGGCCCAGATAGCGATTCAGTTCAAAGCCCGTGATGGGCGTTATCCCGGAAGGCGGCGCCGTCGCGCAACCGCCAAACAGCAGGATGAGGGAAAACAGCAGTTTTTTCATGAGGCAATCCTGAGTTTTTATCCACGGAACATGCGGAATACACGAAAAGTTTGGAAGCCAACGCCTGCTGGCGCGGAAATGACAGAACAAGTCCTGGACCTTTAATCTCGAACCTTCAATGCCCGCCTTACTCGAACGCCAAAAATACCTGATTGACTATACGCTGGCGGCCCTGCTGCGACACAAGACCCGCAATCTGGGCCTGCTGCTGGTTTACGCCCTGCTGGTCTTCCTGTTCAGCTCGGTGCTGCTGCTCAGTCAGTCCTTGCGGCGGGAAGCGGCGACATTGTTGCAAGATACGCCCGAAGTCATGGTGCAACGGCTGGTCGCCGGACGGCATGATTTACTGCCGGCGGCCTGGCTGGAGCCATTGCGCCGGATTCGCGGGGTCAGCGCGGTTCAAGGCCGGTTATGGGGCTATTACTACGACCCGGCGGTCAAGGCCAACTATACCCTGATGGTCGCGCCGGATCGGGATCTGGCCGCCAACGACATCCTGATTGGCGCGGCGCTGGCGCGGATTCGTCAACTCAGCATCGGCGACATTCTCAGCCTGCCCACGACTACCGGCAAACCGTTGCCGCTCAAAGTCGCCGGCATTCTCGATGCCGCCTCGGAACTGCTCAGCGCCGACTTGATGCTGCTCTCCGAAACCGGCTACCGAACCCTGTTCAATCCGCCGCCGGATACGTATACCGACGCCGTTCTGACTGTTCGCAATCGCCGCGAAGCTCGCACCGTGGCCGAAAAAATCGCCCTGGCCCTGCCCGGCAGCCGGCCCATTCTACGAACCGAGATCCTGCGAACCTACGATGCGGTGTTCAACTGGCGCGAAGGCATAGTGTTCATCACCTTGGGCGCGGTGTTGCTGGCGTTCATGATTCTGGCCTGGGATAAAGCCGCCGGTCTGAGCGCGGAAGAAAAACGCGAGATCGGCATCCTCAAGGCCATTGGCTGGGAAACCGGCGACATTCTGCGAATGAAGCTGTGGGAAGGCGCGTTGCTGTCGCTGACCGCCTTTCTGGCTGGTTATGCGCTGGCCTACTGGCAGGTGTTTTACGGCGGCACCCGGCTGTTTGCGCCGGTGCTGAAAGGTTGGGCGATGCTGTATCCCGACTTCCGGTTGACCCCGGCGGTGGATTTACTGCACGTGTTGGCGTTGCTCGCGGTGACTGTGCTGCCTTATATCGTCGCCACCCTGATTCCAATCTGGCGCGCGGCGACCGCAGATCCCGATGCAGTGATGCGCGGATGATCGAACTCACTGAAGTCAGCAAGGTATTCAACCAGGGTCGGCCCAATGAATGCCGGGCGCTGCGCGGAATCAGCCTGCGCCTGGAGTGCGGCGGGATCACGGTGTTCAAGGGGCCTAGCGGTTCTGGCAAGACCACACTGTTGACGCTGGTGGGTTGCCTCGCCCGGCCCACCGCCGGACGGATCACCCTGGACGGTCAGTTGCTCTCCAACCTGCCGGAACGGTTTCTCACCGAGGTGCGGCGGCATACCTTCGGCTTCGTGTTCCAGCAGTTCAATCTGATCCGGGGACTGACGGTGCTGGAGAACGTGATGTTGCCCGCCTATCCGCTGGGTCGGCCTCACCATCAATTGCGAGCGGCGGCGCAAACCTTGCTCGACCGGTTCGGCATTGGCGGAAAGGCCGGCAGCCGCATTGAATGGCTGTCTGGCGGCGAGGCGCAACGCACCGCGCTGGCCCGCGCCTTGATCAACGATCCGGCGATGGTGATCGCCGATGAACCGACCGCCAATCTTGACAGCGCCCTGTCGCGGGAGGTGCTGGCGTTGCTCGGCGAACTGGCGCTCCAAGGACGAACCGTGCTGATTAGCAGCCACGATCCCTTGGTGTTCGCCGCGGATCACGTCAAACGGCTGATTGAATTGCGCGATGGGCAAATGGTCGGGGACGGTTCATGCTGATGACGTCCGCCATGGTCGCCCTGCAAGGGATCGCGTTAAGCGTCGCCGGAACCGTGTTATTAGCCAGCGGCTTTGCCTGGCGGATTCTGCGTTGCTGGGATATTAACAGCGGCAGTGAATTGCAATTGCGGCTGGAGCGGCGCACCTACCTGATTTCAACCTTGCTTGGTTTTGCGTTAGGCGCAGAACTGCTGTCGCTGTTGTTATTCGTCCATACCGCCGAAAGCCTGTCCAGCCAGTTTGTCGGCGCGATGTGCGCGACCGGGGTTCTGAATATCAATGGCTTCGGCTTTCCTGCCTTGCTGTTGAAAATCACGGTGTTTTTTCTGGCGGCGGTCTGGCTGCTGTTGAACCGGGTGGATCATCAGGGCCGTGATTATCCCCTGATCCGGGTAAAATACGGACTGCTGCTGCTGATTGCGCCGTTGACGGTTGCGGAACTGGCGACACAGACCGGTTATTTACTGGGTCTGGAACCCGAGGTGATTACTTCATGCTGTGGATCGCTATTCAGTTCTGAAAGTCATGGCGTCGCTGCGGAATTGTCCAGCTTGCCGCCGAAACCGGCGCTCATCGGATTTTATGCGGCTGGAATGCTGATTCTTGGCGTGGGTTTGGCCTTCTTGCGCCGGATTTGGCTGGGACCTGTATTCGCGGCGAGCAGTCTGCTGCTTTTTGGCGTCGCCATTGCCGCAATCATCGCCTTTCTGTCGCTGTATGTGTATGAAAATCCCAACCATCACTGCCCGTTCTGTCTGCTGAAAGCGGGTTATAACTATGTTGGTTATGCCCTGTATCCGCCGCTGTTCGCCGCGACCGCCTTTGGCCTTGGCGCCGGCATCATTGCTCCATTTCATCGGATCGCCAGTTTGCAAACGGTGATTCCCAATGAAGTCCGGCGATTGACCCGGTTGGCGCTGGCGGGATTCTGGCTGTTTTATATGCTGTCAACCGGGCTGATACTGCAATCTGGCCTGATTTTAATGGGTTAAACCCGGAATCATTCTTCGCCCGCCATTCAATGGTTTTCCATCAAATCACTCAGCTCTCCACTGGTCCTGCGCAAGTTTTGGCTCATAAAATAAGCAATTTTCAGCACCACCATCAGCGCCAGTCGAGGCTGATCGTCTGATAGCTTATTGAACATTGCCTGGTCGATGATCAGCAGCTCGCTGTCAACTTTAACCACGGCTTTCGCCGAACGCGGCTGATGATCGATCAGCGACATTTCCCCATAGGTTCTACCCGGAGTCAGAGTGGCTATCCGCTGGTTAGCTTTATAAATGTCGATGGAGCCCTTCACCAGAATGCCCATCGAACCGCCTTGACTGCCTTCATCAAATAACAACAATCCCGCCCGAATCGCATAGGGTTTGAAATAACGACCCAGCGCCAGCATCTGCTGCCAGGAAAAATCTTTGGCCCATGAGGTCGTATCCAGCATTTCCGCGACATTCTGCGCCGAGTTATCCATATCCACCAGGTTTAACGTATCCGTAATCGTCATCAATCCACTCCGTTCAGGGCAACAGCAAGTCGCCGCCTTCCATTTGCAGCACTTCCACCCGCCAACCAATCAGCAATACACTGCCAACCCGGCGAATCAGCCCGGTGTCGGTAAATTCGAACAGATAAAGCCGCTCCAGTTTTAATCGCCCATCACCGCCACGCCGCAGCCATAACCGTTCCAGCGTCACGGTATCGTCCAGCAATTGCACATGGCTTTGATGGCAAGCGCGGGAACTGGCGGCGCAAGCCAGTTCGCGGGCGCCAAGACTGTCCCGCCAGAACCACAGGCCAATGCCTAACGCCGCCAGAAATCCAATCAAAAAGGAGAAACTCATGATGACCCCACAGGTCGCTGTCCCGAGTCCGGGATGACGGTTATTGCAGAAATAATTAAGAGCTGTCCATCAATCGAAACCAGAGCATCCCGTATAATAATAACCGGGATACTGATCCTGATCCTTCACACTGAACGATTCGCAACCCGCGAGCAACGATCCGATGCCTAAAACTGCTTTTATCACCGGCGCCACTTCCGGGTTTGGCGCCGCCTGCGCCCGCCGCTTTGCTGAAAATGGCTGGCGGTTAATCCTCTGCGGGCGCCGGCTGGATCGGCTGGACACTCTCCGCGACCAACTGGCCGCTACGGTCCCGGTTCACGCCTTCCCGCTGGATGTTCGCGATGAAGCCGCCGTCAATACCGCCGTTGCCGCATTGCCCGATGGGTTCGACACGGTCGATCTGCTGATTAATAACGCCGGTCTGGCGCTAGGCCTGGAGCCGGCCCACCGTTGCGACATGCAGGATTGGCAGACCATGATCGACACCAATATCAAGGGCTTGCTGTACTGCACCCGCGCCCTGCTGCCAGGGATGGTGGAGCGTAATCGCGGCCATATCGTCAATATCGGTTCGGTCGCCGGCAACTACCCCTATCCGGGCGGCAATGTCTACGGCGGCACCAAAGCCTTCGTCAAGCAATTTTCACGCAACCTGCGGGCCGATCTGCTCGGGACGCGGGTGCGTGTGACAAACGTCGAACCGGGCATGGCGGAAAGCGAGTTTTCGCTGGTGCGGTTCAAGGGCGATGACGGCAAGGCCGCGCAGGTCTACCAGAACGTCCAGCCGTTGCAACCGGAAGATGTCGCCGATACGGTGTTCTGGGCGGCGACCCGCCCGGAACATGTCAACATCAATAGTGTGGAATTGATGCCGGTGTGCCAGGCGTTCGCCCCATTCGCGATCAGCCGCGACAGTTGAGCCGTTCGCTAACTTTCCACCATTCCCTTCAAGATCACCCCGTCCGCGCCGACGATCCGCAGCCGTGCGCCGGCGGGACAATCCTGATTGACCGCCACTTTCCAAGTGGAATCATCCACCCGGATTTTGCCGTAACCGTTGACCACCGGGGCCTCCAGGGTAAACACCCGACCCACATATTGATGACCACGGCGGTTGAGCAGCGAATCCTGGGTTTGGGTCGGATGCCGCCGCAAGCGCAGCCGCCAGGCCACGATGGAACCGACCGACAACACCGCGAACAGCATCACCTGATAGGTCCAGGCCATTGGCAGCAGGGTCAGCAACAAGCCCACCAGCAGCGCCGCGACCCCCATCCACAGGAAGAAGAAGCCGGGAACAATGGCTTCAATCGCCATGAGCACCACGCCCAACAGCCACCAGTTCCAGTAGGCTGGATCCAGCAGCCACGCGCTCATGAGCGGGTTCCGGTCTTGCTTAATGCTTCCTGGGCCAGTTCCGCCACGCCGGCCAGCGTCCCGACCAGTCCCGACGTATCCAGCGGCATCAACAGCACCTTTTGATTGGGCGCGGACGCCAGTTTTGCGATGGCTTCGACGTATTTCTGGGCCACGAAGTAATTGATCGCCTGGACACTGCCTTTGCCAATCGCTTCAGACACCATCAAGGTGGCGCGGGCTTCGGCCTGAGCCAGTCGCTCGCGGGCTTCAGCGTCGCGGAAGGCGGACTCCTTGCGCCCTTCCGCCTCCAGAATGACCGCCTGTTTTTTCCCTTCAGCGGCCAAAATCGACCCCTGTCGCTCGCCTTCAGCGGTGAGAATCGTGGCCCGTTTGTCGCGTTCGGCTTTCATCTGCCGGGCCATTGAATCCACCAGATCTTTAGGCGGGGAAATATCCTTGATCTCGATCCGGATCACTTTCACTCCCCACGGCGTGGTGGCCTCATCGACCACTACCAGCAGCCGGGCGTTAATTTCGTCGCGTTTTGACAGTAGTTCGTCGAGATCCATCGATCCCATCACCGTCCGCAGGTTGGTCATGGTGAGGTTAAGAATGGCGAATTCCAGCTGGTTGACTTCGTAGGCCGCCTTAGCGGCGTCCAGCACCTGATAGAACACGACGCCATCGACCCGGACAATGGCGTTGTCTTTGGTGATGATTTCCTGCGAGGGAACATCCAGCACGGTTTCCATCATGTTGATCTTGCGGCCAATGCGGTCAATGATCGGCACGATGAAGTTCAGGCCCGGCGTCATGGTTTCGGTGTAGCGGCCAAAGCGTTCGATGGTGTATTCCATGCCCTGCGGCACCGACTTGACGCCCAGAAATACCAGAATGATCGCCAGAGCGGCCAGAGCGACGACAAATGCAGAAAAACCTTCCAACATGACATTGGCTCCTCGGTAAATGATTTGTGGTCTTGGGAGCAAGTCTAGCGGAGTGCGGCGAGGGATGACTATTGTTGCGCTGAGCGGAGATTGAAACGGGGGGATTCGAAGAGGCGGGGCGCAGCAGGCCGGATAGGAGACCTCTCTTTCCCCATCAGGAGAAAGAGGGAGATTTCAACTGACTTTGCTCACCCCTCCGCAATATTTTGATTATTTTCACGCCAACAAAGGTTGCAAAACACAATAAATTTAAAAATCAATATGTTATTTGAGATGGGGTGCGCAATCACGGATTTAAGTCAGGCGGACGGCATTTATCTGATTAACTCAGTGCGGCAATGGCGAAACGCCATTCTGGTTCCCTGAACGGCGCATGGCCCAAGATGGCGGTTACTACCGCCGCCCTAGCGCCAAATCGCGGCGCCGCACCTTGCCATTGGCGGTGCGCGGCAAACTGTCGATAAAAATGATTTCACGCGGGCATTTATAGGCCGCCAAATGGTCATGAGCATAAGCCAGTAACGGTGCAGCATCGGTTTCATCGGGATCGCGGGGTACGATAAATGCGGCAATCACCGTCACCCCTTCTCGCACCGGCACTTCGGTGACAGCCGCTTCCGCGACTGCCGGATGCCGACTCAAGCAATGCTCCACTTCCAGCGGCGACACCCGATAACCCATGGCGTTCATCACATCATCATTGCGCCCGTGGTAGTGCAAATAACCATCGGCGTCGCAATGAGCCAGATCCCCGCCAATAAACCAGTCACCCCGATAAACCAATGCTTCCTCATCAGGCCGGCGCCAATAACCAAGCATCAACCCCGGATCGCTACGATGCACCGCCAGCAAGCCGATTTCACCCGGCGGCAGTGGTTCGCAACCGCCCGCGATGGGCAAAATCGCCACACAACGCCCCGGCTGCGCCTGACCGGGACTGCCCGGCCGGATCGGTCGATCCGGCGGCGAGGAAATATACGTCGAGCATTCGCTCATCCCCAGCGCCTCATAAAGTTCCTTGCCGGTTATCGTCCGCCATTGTTCCAGCAACGCCACGTTGAGCGCCTCGCCGGCAGTCAGGCCATGGCGCAGACTGGACAGATCGAAAGCCCGCAGATCGTTGTATTTCAGCACTTGCCGGTACAATCCGGGCGCCGCCGCAAATAGCGTCGCCCGGAATTTCTCCAGCAGGGCCGGCCAGACCGTGATATCGCGGGGGCCGTTGTAAAGCACGGCGGTTGCGCCATTGGCCCAGGGATCGGTCAGACCAACGCCGAGGGTGTAAGTCCAATTAAAGGCTCCGGCATGAAGAACCACGTCATCCGGACCTATTCCATACCAGCCCTGGTACATCGGACGGCGACCCCAGGCCGAACGCTGGGCATGGAGTACGCCCTTGGGCTGGCCGGTCGTGCCGGAGGTATAAATCAGGAACGCCGGATCATCAGCAGCCGTGTCGGCGTAATCCAGCGGAGCGCATTCCGTTCGCCACCTCGCCAAATCAGCGGGGCCGAGCGCGATGACGCCCAATGGCGGCTGCATGACCAGTTCATCAGACATGGCGATCACCTGCGCCCCGGAATTAGCCAGTAGAAAATCGGCTTCTTCATGAGTCAATTGCGCCGACGATGGCAATGCGACATAACCTGCTGCAATTGCGCCGAAGAATAGCAAAGCGTAATCGCTGGTATTGCCCATGCGGATCATGATTCGCGCCCCTGGCTCCAGACCGAGTTGCTGTAATCCCGCCGCCACTCGCCGCACTGCATCCGCCAATTGCGCATAAGTCCAATGTTCTGCGGCGATTACTGGGGCGTGAGCATCGGAAACTACCAGTAGCGCCACTTTATCGGGAGTAGCTCGCGCCGCCGCATCAAGACAATACCGCGCCATATTAAATCGGACTGGCGGTAATTTGCCGGAATAACCTTGCTGGTTTTTCATCGTTGAACTCTTATCCACAGAAGAGGCGTTGGTCCACGGAAAACACCGAAAATACGGAAAGTAAATAAGACCAAGGATCAGGTTTATTTCACCTTAAGCCCTGCATCTTATTTCCAGAAATCGCGTAAAAAAATCAGCAGCAACGGGAATACTTCCAGTCGCCCGACAATCATTGACAACGACAAAACCCAAGTCGAGGCATCGCTTAATTGGGCAAAATTACCGGCTGTTTCCCCCAAACCAACCCCCATATTATTCATACAACCGGCTACTGAGCCAAAAGCGGTCACGATATCTACACCGAACGCCACCAGGGTCAGCGAGAAAAGACAGTAGCTAAAGATATACAAATAGTAGAATCCCCACACGGCTTGCATCACTCGATCCGGAACGGGGTGATGACCCAGTTTCACCGCAATCTGCGCGGTAGGCCGAATCAGCAACCGGGCTTCACGCACACTTTGTTTGTACAGGAGTAGAAAGCGAATAGCTTTGATGCCGCCGCAGGTAGAACCCACGCAACCTCCAAAAAAACTGCCTAATAACAGCAGTAGCGGGACAAACAGCGGCCAGTCGCCTGGATAGCCAATCGTGACCAGACCATTGTCAGTGATGATCGATGAGGTCTGAAAAAAACCGTGATAAATGGCTTCCCATAGTGGAAATTTGTTGCTGATGTACAAATAACCGCAAGCCGCTATGATAATTCCAGCGAACACCATCATGCAGAACTGGAATTCGGCGTCACGGAAAATGGCTTTCACACTGCGAGATCGCCAAGCCAGAAAATACAGAGCGAAATTAACCGCCGCGACAATCGAGAAAAAACCGGCAATCAATTCAATTGCCGGACTTTGGAAATAACCAATACTGGCATCGTGGGTAGAAAAACCACCCAGTGCAATAGTGGCAAAACTGTGGCAAATTGCATCAAAAAAACTCATCCCAGCCGCCCAGAACGATGTAGTACAGGCTACATTCAACCCTACATAGATATACCATAAATTTTTAGCGGTTTCGGTAATACGGGGCGTGAGCTTTTCATCTTTCATTGGTCCAGGCGTCTCCGCCTTGTAGAGTTGCATTCCACCAATGCCCAGCATGGGCAACAACGCGACGGCCAACACCACGATACCCATCCCACCCAGAAAATTCAGTTGCGCCCGATAATACAGGATCGCTTTGGGTACCGGGTTCAACGGTAAATCGAGACCGGAGAGAATGGTCGCGCCGGTGGTCGTCAACCCGGAGGCCGTTTCGAACACCGCATCCACCAGCGCCATATGCGGATTGTCGGATAACATGAAAGGCAGGGCGCCCAGCAGCGACAGCAGGAACCAGAAGGCGACAACCACGATAAAGCCGTCGCGGTTACGCAGATCGACCTTGAACCGGCAGACCGGCAGCCAGCACAGCAGCCCCAGACCCAGCATCACCCCCAGCGACTCAGCGAACGGCATCACCACCGCATAACCATCGTAGTGCCAAGCGACGCCCATCGGCGGGATCATGGTGACGCTAAACATGATCAGCAACAGTCCCACCATGTGCAGCGCGGTTTTGAGCGGCGCTCGGTGAGCGGTTGCCGGGCGGCTTTTCTTTTTAACCGGAGTTGGCGTAATTGGTGGCTTAAGGATTGGTTGAGCGTCTGCCGCCGGTAATCCGGCAGATGTTTTTGGATCAAACGGCGGCCATTCATCCCAACCAGTTTCAACGGGGACCGGATCCGGAGGTGTGTTATTTCCGGCTTTACTGCGTGGGGCGGGATCGCTCATGCCTGGCGGTTTCCTCATCGGTATTCGAGCCCCAGTGCGGTCATGGAGAACCAGCCGGGACGGCAAGTTGATCGGGTTTATCAGCGTATGCGTTATTATGGATCGATAAGGCTTAACCTGGTTGCCGCAACTAGGTCGGGATACAACTCATTCTTTGAAATCAAAGATGGAAGGAGAAACCGCTATGAAACTTGCCAGTCCGGTTTTACGCGATCAACAACCCATCTCCGCCGATTATGCGTTTGGCGTCGTCGATCCGGAACAGCATGTCGCACTCGGCCCTAACGCCAATCCACCGTTGACCTGGAGCGATCTGCCGCCCGGAACCCGCTCGCTGGCGCTGATCTGCCATGATCGGGATGTGCCAACCAAAGCGGATGATGTCAATCAGGAAGGGCGGCAAGTGCCGGCGGATCTGCCCCGCGCCGATTTCTTTCACTGGATTCTGGTCGATCTGCCGCCAGAGCCGGCGCAGATTCTGGAGGGTGAATTTTCGCAAGGCGTGACTCCCGGCGGTAAACCGGGACCGGCCGGGCCACGCGGGGTCCGGCAGGGCGTCAATAATTACCGGGAATGGTTCGCCAGCGATCCGGACATGGCGGGCGACTATTTTGGTTATGACGGACCATGTCCACCGTGGAACGACAGCATCGTCCATCATTATGTCTTTACACTCTATGCGCTGGATGTCGACCGTTGTCCGGTGGAAGGCGCGTTTACCGGCCCCGAAGCAGTGGCCGCGCTGGCTGGACATGTGCTGGATCAGACCAGTTTCACGGTCACCTACAGCCTGAATCCGGCCGTGCCGGCCTGAACACCGTCCCCACACGTTGAATGGGAGCCACTTTGCTCCCGGTGCTGCTCTGCCGTCTCCATGACGGATAGCCCATCCTCAGTCCACGATACGCAACAACATGAGGGCATCATGATTTCCGACAACTCCTCCGGCGCTGAAAACCGCAAAATCAAACGCTGGTATTTGATCCTGTACCTGCGTGTCCATAATGAGGACACTCAAGAACTGCTAGGCCATGTCGTCGATATCAACAAGGAAGGAATGCGCCTGGTCAGCGATAAACCGATTCTACCCCACCAGATATTCCGGTTATGGGTGGATGTTCCCAAGGAGAGCGGCCCGAATCAGCGTATCCACCTGGAAGCGGAAAGCCTTTGGTGCGGGCGCGATGTCAACCCGGATTTTTACGATGCCGGTTTCCGTATTCTAACTATGGATACTCATGCGCTATTGCAGCTCCAGCTATTGATCGAGGAGTTCAAGTTCTAGTCGCGCTAACCAGACAGCGGTCTTTCAACAGCGGTCTTTCAATTTCCGCTTCCAACCGGCGCAGTCTGCATGAGCCGGACTGCGCCGGCGCTTTTCCAGCCGCTATTTAAAACTGGGCCGTGCTACTTTCTCAGCGTGACCCGAGTGGGCGTCGGCTCCGCAAACACCTCCCGGTAACTGGCGTACACTGCGCAAGCCATCACCGGCCATAGAATGAGAAATCCAAGGCCGAAAGGAATCGCCGCAATCATGGCCAACACTAAACCCATCAGGCCGAACACCAGCAAAGGCAACATATTGATCCAACAAGCGGCGATACTGTCTTGCACTGCGGGCCAAGCATCCTGTCGACCCAGCATCACCAGTGGGATGGCGTAAAGCATCGCCATCATGATCACGGCCCAGAGCGTCAACTCAACCAGCATCAGCACCATAAAACCGACGCCAAACAGGCCCTCGATCATTTCCGGCGTTATCCCCTGTCCCGGATCGTCGAGCACTATCCCGGTTGCAATGCCGCCACCGACAAAGACCATCAATATCAGGCCCATCAGCATATAACCGGCTAGACTGATCAGTCCGAGTATCACCAAGGGTCCCATTCGTCCCTGATCCTGAAAGCCCCGGAACAAATCGCCAATTTCCAGCGTTTCGCCCCGCGCCTGCTTGTCCGCACCATACAGGACTCCACCGGTCAGCACTGGCGACAGCAATGGATAGGCTAGCATGCCTATCAGGGGAATCAGCGACAGCACCACACTAATCCCAGAATAAATCAGCAGAATGACGATCCACACTCCTGGCGCTCTGGCAAACAGTCGCCAGCCTTCAGTAATCCAGCCCCAACCGCGTCCGGCGTCTACCCGTATTGCATTCATCGCTAAACTCCTGCCGTTGACCTGAATCAGTGGCAGCCGGCGTAGTCAGTAGTCACTGCGCCGGCTGCCCGGATTACTGCCGCCCTTTCAATGCCGCAATCCGCATCCGCAGAGCATTGAGCTTGATAAATCCGCCGGCGTCTTTCTGGTCATAAGCGCCGGCGTCATCCTCAAAAGTGGCGATGTTCATATCAAACAGGCTGTCTTGGGATTGGCGGCCCGCGATGATCACATTGCCTTTATACAGCTTAACCCGCACCACGCCATTAACTTGCGCCTGGGAGGCGTCAATCAGGGTTTGCAACAACTTCCGCTCGGGACTCCACCAGTAGCCGTTATAAACCAGACTGGCGTAACGCGGCATCAGATCATCTTTCAAATGCGCGACTTCCCGATCCAGGGTCAGCGACTCGATGGCCCGGTGCGCCTTGAGCATGATGGTCC
>JAJHPN010000379.1 GCA_020890855.1 Candidatus Contendibacter sp.
GCGGGCGCCTCAGGGCCGGGTCGCTGCAACCGGTAAAACCGGCGTTCAATCGTCACTGGCAACCGGGCCTGATCCAGCCCATAGCTGTCATAGCTCAGATAAGCCCGCACCGGTGACGGTGGCGGCTCTTTCAAGGCAATGCGAACTCCATCACCCGGCTTGCCTTGCCAAAACCACTGCGTCGCACCGACTTTGGATTCGCGCCGCGCCCAGTTTTTACCGGGTTCGAAGTTGGTTACGGCCGGTTGATTCCAGCCGCCGAGCGCGGCATGAATGAAGATCAAACTCAGCGCTCGATCTACGGTGGCGATCTCCGGGCCGAGCGCCGCCAGAATCGCCGCCGCTTTGGCCGGATCGGCGCCGGTCCTGGCCTGAACCAGCAAGGTCAGGGCTTGGGCCAGCGGCAGCCGACTCATCGCCAGCCGGTTCCGGGCCTGAACCAGCCGGGATTGCAACGCGGCGTCGATCTGACCGACTTCGGCCAGTTCCCCGATCAGCGTCAACGCCAGATCAGCAGACAATGCGGTCGCCGGAGCATCGAGAATCCGGCTGGCCTCCAGGGTCAGCGATCCCTGCGCCGGCGGCGGCGGGATTTGCCGGGTCGCGCTGATCAAGCCCTCGGTGAGGGTGCGGGTCGGCAAGCCCATCTGCCGCATCAACCAGACCATCAGCACTCGCCGCAACAGGGATTCCTGTTCCACGCTCTTTTGGTAAACCGCCAGCAATTTTTCCCAATGACTGGCCGGCGCGGCGATGCCCAG
Organism: Candidatus Contendibacter sp.; assembly: GCA_020890855.1. GTDB lineage: Bacteria > Pseudomonadota > Gammaproteobacteria > Competibacterales > Competibacteraceae > RXIV01. The sequence goes on from JAJHPN010000379.1 coordinate 762, forward strand.
CGCCCGCAGGGCGTTCCAGTCGGCATAGTAGGCATAGGCGGTCAGGAAGGCGTCTTCGTCGCTGATGTCGCCCCACCAGCCAAACGCGGATTCCGGGCCGGCCATTCGCGCCAACCGCAGGCGGTGATTGCTGAGTTGCTGGCGCAGGCGGCCAAGCGTCCGATCCGGCAGTCCGGCGGTTTTCAGCGGCGGATAAATCAGCGCCAGCGGGATCAACCGGCTGGCGGTCTGCTCTACGCAGCCGAAGGGATAATCGATCAGCGACTCGGCGACCCGCAGAAACAGGTCGGTGGCGTTCCCGGCCAGACTCAGCCGGAGATTGGCGACATCGGCGGGAATCTTGATCTCGTTGATTGCCTGATCGAGGGTGATAGGTAAGCTGTAGCTGTCCGGCCAGCCTTCCGGGACCACTGTGACCCACTTTTGAATCTGATCCACCGCTTGATCGGCAATGGTCAGGCGGGCGTTGATCATCCCGCCCCAACCGGCGGCCTGTAGCAGGATTTCCAGATCATTGGCGCCTGGTTGCAGCGTCAACTGCCGCCGCACGTTTGCGCTCATTCCGTCCGCGCTGAATTCGGCGGCCACCGGCGTTGTTTCCTGATTAAACGCCACCACGCTAATCAATGGTTCATCGCCGTGGCGGAACACGGTCGGGCCCGTCCATTTCAGGTAATAGTCCTGAGTGGAGATCAGCCAGGCGGTGTTTTGCCCGACCTGACCGGCCTCAGCCATCGCCCGCCCGGTCAATCGCCAGCGGGCTATCGAATCGGGCAGGACAAAGCTGAACCGGGTTTTGCCGGTGGCGTCGGTCTGGAGATTGGGCAGCCAGGCGGCGGTGTCGATGTTCTCCCGGCGCGGTCGATCCGGCACTTTCAACACCCGCTGGCTGTAGGCGGTCGGCGGAATTTCATCCGTGACCGCCGGCAACGCCAGGTCGTAACTGTGAAAGTTCAGCGAGGACGCGGTGCGAACCTGATTGCGCCGGATATGGTGGAAAAAGTCATGAATCGGCGGGGCAATTTCCGGTTGCAGCACATAGACCATTTCATCCACGACGCTAACCGCCAGGTGGGTCGCAATCGGCTGACCATCCAGCGTGGTTTCCACCTCGACATTCACCGTATCGCCGGGCCGATATTCCGTTTTATCGGGAACCAGGGCGATCCGAATGCGCGGCACGGCAACTTTCAGGCCCTTGTTCTGGAAGATATAAGCGCCGTTTTGCACATACAGCAGCGAAAAGGTGATGTTGGGCGGATCGTCGGCCTGCACCGGAATCTCCGCCCGCCACTGTCGCTCATTCTGCCGGGTCAAGTGAATGTTCCGGGGCGGTTTGGATAACAGGCCATGCGCCTCCACCTGATCGCGTTCCAGCGTGACCAACGCCTGATTGACCGGGACCGGGAAGGTGATCAGCGCCTGAGCGGTGTCGCCGATCCGGTATTCATCCTGATCCAGCACAATGGCGATGCTGCCGGGTTGCGTAGTCAGTTCCGGGCCGGCGACCCAATGCTCAATACTGCCAGCGATCCGGCCCTCCCGATCCTTGAGATTAACGGTGTACGAACCAGAGCGATCAAAACGCACGGTGAAATCGGACCCTGCCGCCGCGCCGGTGAACCGGTTTTGATCTTCCAGCCGGATGGCTTCCCAATTGACCGGAGTTCCGGTAAAGGCGCCGAGCGGGGTGGCGGTAAATGCGACCGCTTCACCGATCCGGCTGAGGCGGTTCGCCGCCATAAGCGCATAAGCCGGAGCGCCGGGTTGAATGCGGATTTCCTGACTGGCGGTGACCCGATAGGCCGCGCCATCGGTGCTGATCACGCTGAGAACGTAACGGCTGGGTGTCTGCGCGGGCGGTAAGTTGAAATCGGCGCTGCCGTTCTCGGCGACTGTGAGGGTGTTTTGCAGCCGCTTGACTGGAAAGCGGCCCTGATAGCGCGGCTCATCCTCAACCATCGTCAGCGGTTGGGCGCGGACGGTCAGTTCCAGTTGTGCGCCCCGCACCGGTTGCCCGCCGGGATAAGTCAATTTGATCTGGCCAGTAATCGGTTCGCCGGTCTTGAACTCCTTTTGATTGAAGCGGATCGCCAATTCGTAATGCGGCTTCACATATTCCGCAACCCGGAACGCCGCCGTATACGCCGCACCCTGATAACCGAGCTGCAAGGTATAGCCGCCGGATGCGGTGGGTTCCGGCAAGGCGAAACAGGTATCGCCGCCAGCCTCAGGAACGACGTTGAAATCGCCGGTGGTGACTGGCGTGCCGTTCGGGTCCAGCACCGCCAGCCGCACGCCGCTGGCCGTCAGCCGGGTCGAATGCCGGGAATCCTGAAACACCCGCCCAACCAGTTTCAGGCACACCGTATCGCCAGGCCGGTACA
>JAJHPN010000412.1 GCA_020890855.1 Candidatus Contendibacter sp.
TGGCCCGAAACGTTCAGCTACACCCTGAGCGAGTTGTGGCTGCTCGGGTTGCCGGTGGTGGCGACTCATCTGGGCAGTTTTGCCGACCGCATCGAGGAGGGCGTCAATGGTTTTCTTTGTGAACCACAGGCGGATGCGGTCGCGGCGCGCCTGCTGGACATCGCTGCTGATCGCGCATGCCTGACGCCCATCCGCGAGCGTCTGGCCCACTTCCACCATCGTCCGGTCGCAGCGATGGTGGCCGATTACCATGCGCTGGTCCCGCTGCCGGTCTTCAGCGCCCCACGCTACTTTAGAACGCAAGCGGCTGTGCCGCCGCCACCGGCGGATGCCAATCTCTCACGGGCGTTGCATATCGATGTTCGAGCGCCGTTCAGTCAGGCGTTGCGCGAGTTCGGCGAGTACGCAGGCTGGAAACTGGCGGCGACTCCCCGGTTGCGACCTTGGCAAAAGCGCGGCTTAACCGTTTTGCTGCGCTGGAGTTTGCGAGCAATGGCCGCATTCCATCGCATCCGTCCCCGCCCTGTTCCCGGACCATGATCGCCGTCTTTGATGTCACGGTGATCATCGTCAATCACAACAGCGGCGCTCATCTCGACCGTTGTTTGCAGGCATTGGCGGCGCAAACCGTCCGCCCGCATCAGGTAGTGCTGGTGGACAACGCCAGCCATGACGGTAGCGCCGATCAGGCGGAACGCGCCTACCCTTGGCTCGGCGTGATCCGCAGCCCGGAAAATCGTGGTTTCGCCGCTGCTAACAATCTGGCGGTTGCACACAGCGCAGCGACTGAGTGGCTGGCGCTGCTCAATCCTGACGCCTTTCCCGCCCCGGACTGGTTGGCCGCCTTGCGCCAGGCCACGCAGGATGAACCGCGCTACGCCCTGTTCGGCTGCCGGTTGCTGGACGCCGCCGATCCGGAGCGGCTGGACGGGGTGGGCGATGGTTATCACGCCAGTGGTCTGGCCTGGCGGCGCGGGCATGGTGAACCGGCAGCGGGGCGGTATTTATCGATGGGGGAGATTTTCGCGCCTTGCGCGGCGGCGGCGCTGTACCGGCGAGCGACGTTTCTGGAAGCGGGCGGCTTCGATGAACGCTTCTTCTGCTACATGGAAGATGTCGATCTGGGATTTCGCCTGCGTCTGCTCGGTTATCGTTGCGGGTATGCGCCGGCGGCCATTGTTCACCATGTCGGTTCCGGAACGACGGGCGCCCGCAGCCCGTTCACCGTCTATCACGGCCACCGCAACCTGGTCTGGACCTATGTCAAGAATATGCCCAGTCCCTGGTTCTGGCTGTATCTGCCCGCGCACCTCGCGCTAAATCTGCTCAGCATCGTCTGGCTGGTCTGGCGCGGACAAGGCTGGATCGCCCTGCGCGCCAAATTTGACGCCCTGCGTGATTTGCCGCGAGTCTGGCGGTTGCGGCGACAGATTCAGCAACAGCGGCGGGCGACGGGCGGCGAGATTCGCCGGGCGCTGACCGGGAGTGAGGAATTGCTGGCGCGCTTCAGCCCGACCGGGACCCGCCGATGACCACCCTCACCCGTTCCGTCCCATTTAGCCACGATCAGCCCGCCAGCGCCGGGGTGTTGCTGGTCAACCTCGGCACCCCTGATGCGCCGACTTCGGCGGCAGTGCGCCGCTATCTGGCCGAGTTTCTCTGGGATCGGCGCGTCGTGGAAATTCCCCGCCCACTGTGGTGGCTGATCCTGCATGGAGCCATTTTGCCGTTCCGGCCCGCCCAGTCGGCGCGTAAATATCAGCACATCTGGACGACGGACGGTTCGCCATTGCTGACTATCACGCGCCGACAGGCCGCAGCGGTCGCGGCCAGTCTGGCGGAACAGCGTCCCGGCCCGGTGCGGGTCGCGGTGGGGATGCGCTACGGCAATCCATCCATCGCCGCCGGACTGGCGGAACTGCGGGCCGCTGGCGCTGAACGGCTGCTGGTCTTGCCGCTGTACCCGCAATACGCCGCCGCCACCACCGCCTCGACCTTTGATGCGGTCGCCGCCGAACTGCGCGGTTGGCGCTGGTTGCCGGAACTGCGCTTGATCACCCATTACCACGATGAACCCGGCTATCTGGACGCCTTGGCGACCAGCATCCGCGGCGCTCGCAAGGATCAACCTGGCGAACGGCTGTTGTTCTCTTTTCACGGTTTGCCCAGGCGCAATCTGCTGGCCGGTGATCCGTATCATTGCCAGTGTCTTAAAACCGCCCGGCTGATCGCCGAACGGCTGGGACTTCAGGCGGATGAGTGGGCGGTGGCGTTCCAGTCCCGCTTTGGTCGCGCCGAATGGCTGCGACCTTACACCAGCGTCGTGCTGGCGGATTGGGCAAAGTCGGGGGTTAAAAGGGTCGATGTGGTCTGTCCCGGTTTCGCCGCCGATTGTCTGGAAACGCTGGAGGAGATCGCCATCGAGAATCGCCAGGTTTTTCTGGCGGCGGGCGGCGGGCAGTATCGCTACCTGTCGGCGCTGAATGACGAACCAGCGCACATTGCGGCGCTGGTGGGATTGATCGAACGCCATACCTTGGGCTGGCCGGAATTCAGTCCCGATTATGATGCAGAGGCGCTGGTCGTCGAGCGGGCGGCCCGTCGCCAGCGAGCGCGGGCGCTGGGCGCGCCGGGCTAAACCGCGTCGGTCGGCGACCGGCTGGCCGTCGGCGCCGCCCGCAGCCAGAAAGTCACTGGGCCATCGTTAAGCAGACTGACCCGCATGTGTGCGCCAAACCGGCCCGCCGCCACCGGCGCGTACTGCCGCCGGGCCTGTTCCAGCAAGTAGTCGAACAGCCGTTCGCCCACCTCCGGCGCCGCCGCCGGGGTAAAGCTGGGTCGCATGCCTTTACCAGTATCCGCCGCCAGGGTGAACTGTGGAACCAGCAGCAACCCGCCGCCGCTGTCGCGCACACTCAAATTCATCTTGCCCTCGGCGTCGGCAAACACCCGGTAGCCCAACAGCCGCGCCAGCAACCGGTCGGCCTGCGCCGCGCCATCGTCGCGTTCGATGCCGATCAGCGCCAGCAGTCCTGCCCCGATTTCGCCGATCAGCGCGTCGTTCACCACCACCCGCGCTTCGGCGACCCGCTGCAATAATCCGATCATGCCAGCCGGTCAGCCAACTGCTGGGTGGCGGTGA
>JAJHPN010000167.1 GCA_020890855.1 Candidatus Contendibacter sp.
CCGGGGGACAATGTGCGGCTGGTGATCAACCTGATCGCCCCGATTGCGATGGACGAAGGATTACGCTTCGCTATCCGCGAAGGCGGACGCACGGTCGGCGCCGGCGTCGTCGCCAAGATCATCGAGTGAGCCAGAGCAGGAACCGGGTGGCGTCTCTGGCTGAAACGCCGTCCGGAGCAGTCGTGTTGCATTACAGGCCAGTAGCTCAATTGGCAGAGCAGCGGTCTCCAAAACCGCAGGTTGGGGGTTCGATTCCCTCCTGGCCTGCCATCTTTTTCATGGCGCATTCCGGATTCCGCCTGTCCGTTCCGACGGACCAGGCGGGTCGGGAATGTGCAAAGCCGAAATTTGCATGAATCCCACCAAACTCGAAACGCAAATTCTCAACCGCGCCGATACGTTCAAATTGCTAGGCGCCGGCGCCATTGTTCTGATCGCGCTCGCGGCTTTTTACCTGTTTGCTGGTCACTCGCTGCTGGTGCGGGTGATCGGTCTGCTGGCGGCGTTCGGCGCGGCGGTCGCTATTGCGCTGAGAACTGAACTGGGTGCAGAGACCCTGGAATTCATTCAGGGCGCCCGCACCGAGGTTCGCAAAGTGGTTTGGCCGACCCGGGCTGAAACTACGCAAACTACGCTGATCGTGATTGCCATGGTGGTGATCATGGGCCTGTTGCTATGGTTGCTGGATGTGGTTCTGTTCTGGCTGATTCGTCTGATCACCGGTTAGCGGAGCGACAGCATGGCGATGCGATGGTATGTGGTGCAGGCGTATTCCGGTTTTGAGCAGCAGGTCAGGCGATCGCTGCTGGATCGAATTAACCGTGAAAGTCTCAATGAGCGATTCGGTCAGGTGCTGGTGCCGACTGAAGAAGTGGTTGAGATGCGCGACGGTCAGAAGCGCAAGAGCGACCGCAAGTTTTTTCCTGGCTATGTGCTGGTGCAGATGGAGATGGATAACGAAACCTGGCACCTGGTCCGCGAGACGCCCAAGGTGCTGGGATTCATAGGCGGAACCAGCGACAAGCCGGCTCCAATCTCTGAAAAGGAAGCCCAAGCGATCCTGCAACGGGTCCAGGATGGGGTCGACAAGCCCAAGCCCAAGGTTTTGTATGAACCCGGCGAAATGGTCCGGGTCAACGACGGGCCATTCAACGATTTCGAAGGCATGGTTGAAGAAGTCAATTACGAAAAAAGTCGGCTGCGGGTAGGCGTCATGATTTTCGGACGCACCACGCCGGTCGAACTGGAATTCAGCCAGGTCGAAAAAGCCTCCCGCTGATTGGCGGTCATCCGCCGATTCACCGTTTTCGCCGCCCATCCATCGGGCGCATCATCCGGGGAGCCGCAAGGCGTTTGCACCCGACAGGAGCAGCAATGGCAAAGAAAGTCACCGCTTACGTCAAATTGCAGGTTGCAGCCGCCAAGGCTAACCCCAGTCCGCCGGTCGGTCCTGCTTTGGGCCAGCACGGCGTGAACATCATGGAATTCTGCAAGACCTTCAACGCCCAGACTCAGCATCTTGAACCAGGGCTACCCATTCCGGTGGTGATCACGGTCTACAGCGATCGCAGTTTCACTTTTATCATGAAAACTCCGCCGGCCTCAGTGCTGTTGCGGAAGGCGCTGGGTCTGGACAAAGGCAGTTCCAACCCCAATACCAAAAAGATCGGCACCGTCACCCGCGCCCAGCTGGAAGACGTGGCAAAAACCAAGATGCCCGACCTGACCGCCGCTGATCTTGATGCAGCGGTGCGGACCATCGCCGGCAGCGCCCGGTCAATGGGCCTGAACGTGGAGGGGATGTAACCATGGCCAAGCTCTCCAAACGCCTGCAGGCGATCCGCGCCAAACTGATTCCCGGCAAGTTCTACCCGGTTGAAGAAGCCTTGGTTCTGCTCAAAGACCTGTCCAGCGTCAAGTTTCGCGAAGCGGTGGATGTTGCCGTCAACCTGGGCGTCGACGCCCGTAAATCCGATCAGGTGGTGCGTAGCGCCACCGTGTTGCCGCACGGCACTGGCAAAACAGTGCGGGTGGCGGTATTCGCTCAGGGCGCCAATGCGGATGCCGCGCGTGCTGCTGGCGCCGATATCGTCGGGTTTGAAGACCTGGCCGAATCGGTCAAAGCGGGTAATTTCGACTTCGATGTGGTCATCGCCGCGCCGGACGCCATGCGGGTGGTCGGTCAGCTTGGCAAGATCCTCGGCCCGCGCGGCCTGATGCCCAATCCCAAGGTGGGCACCGTAACCCCTGACGTTGTGGGGGCGATCCACAACGCCAAGGCCGGACAGGTTCGCTACCGCACCGACAAGGCCGGCATCATCCACTGCACCATTGGCAAGGTGGATTTCGCCGCCAACCAGTTGCAAGAAAATCTTCAGGCGCTGCTTCATGACCTGCAAAAGATCAAACCCCCGACCTCGAAAGGTGTCTACATCCGCCGTGTGACCGTTTCGACCACGATGGGGCCGGGGTTGGCGATTGATCAGTCGACCTTGACGTTCTAAGCCGTTTATTCCCGTGTTCCGGCTGACTGCCGGAACACATGAACTTTGGGCCGGCCGGTTATTCCGGCCAGTGTCAAAGACCGCAGGCGCCTTCGGGCTTAATCAGTTCCGGTTTTTATCATCGGCGCTGCCTGCGCAGACGGTCAGCCCTCCCGGATCTTTCCTGGTCAGGCCGTCGTTCCTCACTCCGCGACAGCGGAGATCTAACCGCGAGGTACTGTAATGAGTCTCAATCTGGCGGAAAAACAGGCTGTGGTGGCCGAAGTCGCCAAAGTGGCCGCCAGTGCGCACTCCGCAATTGCCGCCGAGTATCGTGGGCTGAAGGTAGCCCAGATCACCGCCCTGCGTGTCAAAGCGCGGGAAACCGGCGTCTATCTGCGCGTTGTCAAGAACACCCTGGCCCGGCGCGCCGTGCAGGGAACCGAGTTCGAGTGCCTGCAATCCAGTCTGACGGGACCGCTGATTCTGGCGTTCTCCCAGCATGAACCAGGCGCGGCAGCGCGGATATTCAAGGAATTTCTGAAGGAAAAGGCCAACGACAAGCTGATTGTCAAAGCGTTGGCGGTGGGTGGGCAAGCCTTTCCGGCCAGTGAGCTGGAGCGGTTGGCCAACCTGCCGACCCGTGACGAAGCCATCAGTCTGCTGATGGCGACCTTGCGGGCTCCGCTTGACAAGCTCGCGCAAACCCTTAATGAAATTCCCGGCAAGCTGGTGCGCACCATTGACGCGATCCGGCAGCAGAAAGAAGCCGAAACCGCCTGAGCGGTTTCTGGCGCCTGCCTGACGCATTCCCAGATTTTTACCAGGAGTAAATTGGTAATGGCTGTTTCGAAAGAAGACGTTCTGGAAACCATCGCTGGCATGACCGTGATGGAAATCGTCGATCTGATTGCGGCGATGGAAGAAAAATTTGGCGTCACCGCCGCCGTGGCCGTAGCCGCCGCGCCAGTGGCCGCCGCCGCTGCGCCGGTCGAGGAAAAGACCGAATTTGATGTGGTGATGAGCAGCTTCGGCGAGAAGAAAGTCGAAGTTATCAAAGTGGTCCGCGCCCTGACCGGGCTGGGGCTGAAGGAAGCCAAGGATTTGGTTGAGGGCGTTCCCTCCCTGATCAAGGAAGCCATTCCCAAGGCTGAGGCCGAGGACGTCAAGAAGAAGCTGGAAGACGCCGGCGCCAAGGTTGACGTCAAGTAAGCCGCAACGCCCACTTCGGTGGGTTTTGAACAGCGCATGGTCCGGTTTGGACAAACAAAGACGGGAACGGCCGGCGGGCGATAGTCGCCGGCCGGTTTCTGTTTGTGTCTGTCAGGTTTGCAATCCACATCCCGGCGTTTCAACCCACGCCCGCCGCTGATGGCGGGTGAAATTCCGCGAGAGGAATCCCGATGGCCTACACGTTTACTGAGAAGCGGCGCATTCGCAAAGACTTCGGCAAGCGATCCAGCATTCTCGACGTACCCTATCTGCTGGCGATTCAACTGGATTCGTATCGCGAATTCCTGCAAGCCGAAACTCCGCCCGGAGAACGCCGGGATGCTGGACTGCACGCTGCTTTCCGCTCAGTGTTCCCGATTGTCAGCTATTCGGGGAATGCGCGGCTTGAATATGTGAGCTACCGGTTGGGCGAACCGGTGTTTGACGTCCGTGAGTGCCAGTTGCGCGGTCTGACTTACGCCGCTCCGCTCCGGGTGCGGTTGCGACTGGCGCTGATGGACAAGGAAGCCGAAGCCGGCGCGCCGAAAATTAAGGACATCAAGGAAAACGAAGTCTATCTGGGCGAACTGCCGCTGATGACCGACAACGGCACCTTTGTCATCAACGGCACCGAGCGGGTCATCGTTTCGCAGTTGCATCGTTCGCCTGGGGTGTTCTTCGATCACGACAAGGGCAAGACCCATTCATCCGGCAAGCTGCTGCATTCGGCCCGGGTCATTCCTTATCGCGGTTCCTGGCTGGATTTTGAATTCGACGTCAAGGACATTGTGTATGCCCGCATCGATCGCCGCCGCAAGCTGCCTGTCACCATTCTGCTGCGGGCGCTCTTTGACGATCCGAATCCCAACGATCCCAACGCCCGCAGCGTTAATGAACGGATGCTCGAAATTTTCTTCGAGATCAATACCGTGCGAGGCGGTGATGACGACCATTTTACCCTGGATTTGAAACCGGAACGCCTGCAGGGCGAAACCTTTGGTTTTGACATCACCATCGGCGACAAGGTGTTGAAGGCGGGCGAGCGGGTCAAGGCCAAGCATATTCGCGAGCTGGCTAAATCCGGTGTTCAGCATCTGCACGTCCCGCGCGAATATCTGATCGGAAAAATCCTGGCCCGCGACCTGACCAATCCACAAACTGGCGAGCTGCTGGCGCAGGCCAATGACGAATTGACCCTGGATAAACTGGAGAAAATCCAGACGGCTGGCGTTACCGAATTCCAGACCATCTATTTCAACGAAGTCAATTGTGGTCCCTACATCGCCAATACCCTGCGCGCCGACACCACCCGCAGCCAGTGGGATGCTCAGGTGGAAATTTACCGGATGATGCGTCCCGGCGAGCCGCCGACCAAGGACGCCGCCCAGCGCCTGCTGCATGATCTGTTTTTCTCCGTCGAGCGCTACGATTTGTCCGACGTGGGCCGGATGAAATTCGACAGCCGGGTTGGTCACCGCCGGGCGCCGATTCCGGGGATGCCTGTCAAGGAGCGTCCGCCGGGCGTACTGTCCATGGAAGACATCATGGCGGTGCTCAAGGTCCTGATCGATATCAAGAACGGCAATGGCGTGGTGGACGACATCGATCATCTGGGCAATCGCCGCATCCGCTGCGTCGGCGAGATGACCGAAAACGTCTTTCGGATCGGGCTGGTGCGGGTCGAGCGGGCCGTCAAGGATCGGCTCAGTCTGGCGGAAGCCGAAGGACTCACGCCGCAGGATTTGATCAACGCCAAACCGGTGCACGCCGCCATCAAGGAATTCTTCGGTTCAGCGCAGCTCTCGCAGTTCATGGATCAGAACAACCCGTTGTCCGAAGTGACCCATAAGCGCCGGATTTCGGCGCTGGGGCCGGGTGGTCTGACCCGCGAACGCGCCGGGTTCGAAGTGCGCGATGTTCATGCCACCCACTATGGCCGGGTGTGCCCGATCGAAACCCCGGAAGGCCCGAACATCGGCCTGATCAATTCCCTGGCGGTTTACGCCCGCACCAATGCCTACGGTTTCCTGGAGACCCCCTACCGGCAGGTTCAGAACGGCCGGGTGACTGACCAGATTGACTACCTGTCGGCGATTGAGGAGGGTCAGTACGTTATCGCCCAGGCCAATGCGCCGCTGGATGCCGATGGCGGGCTGACGGATGAACTGGTGTCGTGCCGGCATCAGAACGAATTCACCCTGGCCGGACCGGACCGGGTGCAGTACATGGACGTGTCGCCCAAGCAAATCGTCTCGGTGGCGGCGGCGCTGATCCCGTTTCTGGAGCATGACGACGCCAACCGGGCGCTGATGGGCTCCAACATGCAGCGCCAGGCGGTGCCGACCCTGTTGGCCGAAAAGCCGCTGGTGGGCACGGGCATGGAGCGGATCGTGGCTCGCGATTCCGGAGTTTGTGTGGTGGCCCGGCGCGGCGGCGTGGTCGATTCGGTCGACGCCGGCCGCATCGTGGTGCGGGTCAATGATGCTGAAACCGAAGCCGGCGAGCCGGGCGTGGATATTTACAACCTGACCAAGTACACCCGCTCCAACCAGAATACTTGCATCAACCAGCGTCCGCTGGTGCGGGTGGGCGACCGGGTGGAGGGCAAGGATGTGCTGGCTGACGGGCCATCCACTGACATGGGCGAACTGGCGCTGGGCCAGAACCTGCTGGTCGCCTTCATGCCGTGGAATGGCTATAACTTTGAGGATTCGATCCTGATTTCCGAGCGGGTGGTGCAGGAAGATCGGTTCACCACCATCCACATCGAGGAACTGTCCAGCGTCGCTCGCGACACCAAGCTGGGACCAGAAGAGATCACCGCCGACATTCCCAACGTCGGCGAAAATGCGCTCGCGCGACTGGACGAGGCGGGCATTGTTTTTATTGGCGCCGAGGTCAAGGCCGGCGACATTCTGGTCGGCAAGGTCACGCCCAAGGGCGAAACCCAGTTGACCCCGGAGGAAAAGCTGCTGCGGGCGATCTTCGGCGAGAAAGCGTCCGACGTGAAGGATACTTCGTTGCGGGTGCCCTCGGGCATGGACGGCACCGTCATCGACGTGCGGGTGTTCACCCGTGATGGCGTGGAGAAGGATTCCCGCGCCCGTCAGATTGAAGAAGCCGAACTGAAGCGGATCCGCAAGGATCTGAACGATCAGTCGCGCATTCTGGAAGATGATCTCTATCAGCGCATGGAGCGGTTGCTGGCCGGCCATCCGGCTGAGGGCGGTCCTGCGGGTTTGCGGGGTGGTGAAACCGTCACTGTGGACTACCTGCGCCGTTTGCCGCACGAGCGCTGGTTTGAAATCCGGATGCGGGCCGACGAGCTTAACGAGCAGCTTGAAAAGCTGAGCCGGCAGCTTGAGCAGCAGCGCAAGGACTTTGATCAGCGGTTTGATGAAAAACGCCGCAAGCTGGTGCAGGGCGATGACCTCCAGCCAGGGGTCTTGAAGATGGTCAAGGTTTATCTGGCGGTCAAGCGCCGGGTTCAGCCGGGCGACAAGATGGCCGGTCGCCATGGCAACAAGGGCGTAGTGTCGATGATCGTGCCGCAGGAAGACATGCCCTACATGGAAGACGGCGCTCCGGTGGACATCGTGCTCAATCCGCTGGGGGTGCCCTCGCGGATGAACGTCGGTCAGGTGCTGGAAACCCATCTGGGCTGGGCGGCCAAGGGGCTGGGTCTTAAGCTGGGCCGCCTGCTGGATGCCCAGGCCCAGGTCAGCGAGCTGCGCAAGTATCTGGAGCGGGTCTACAACGAAGTCGGCGAACAGAAAGTCGATTTGCAGCAGTTTAACGATGACGAACTGCGGACCCTGTGCCACAACCTGCGCGGCGGCGTGCCGATTGCGACGCCGGTCTTCGATGGCGCCACTGAAGAAGAACTGCGGCAATTGCTGCGGCTGGCCGGGTTGCCGGAAAACGGCCAGACCACCCTGTACGATGGCCGCACCGGCGACCCGTTCGACCGGCAGGTTACGGTCGGCTACATGTACATGCTCAAGCTTAACCACCTGGTGGATGACAAGATGCATGCCCGCTCCACCGGTCCCTACAGCCTGGTCACGCAACAACCGCTGGGTGGCAAGGCGCAGTTCGGCGGCCAGCGCTTTGGTGAAATGGAAGTGTGGGCGCTGGAAGCCTATGGTGCGTCCTACACCTTGCAGGAAATGCTGACGGTCAAGTCCGATGACGTGAATGGTCGCACCAAGGTCTACAAGAACATTGTGGATGGCAACCACCGGATGGAGGCCGGGATGCCGGAATCCTTCAACGTACTGGTCAAGGAAATCCGGTCGCTGTGCATCAACATCGAACTGGAAGAAGATGCGCTGCCGCCGGCGCGCACCGAATGAGGCCGATTGCCGCCGGTTGTGGCAGGGCAACGCAATTCCGTAGGTGAGAGCATGATGAAAGACCTGTTGAACCCGTTCAAGGCCTTCGACGAACTCGAAGATTTCGATGCGATCCGGATTGGACTGGCTTCGCCGGAAATGATCCGGTCCTGGAGCCGGGGCGAGGTCAAGAAACCCGAAACCATCAATTACCGGACCTTTAAACCGGAGCGCGATGGCCTGTTCTGCGCCAAGATTTTTGGCCCGACCAAGGATTACGAGTGCCTGTGCGGCAAATACAAGCGGCTCAAGCACCGGGGCGTGGTCTGCGAGAAGTGCGGAGTCGAGGTGACCGTCGCCAAGGTGCGGCGCGAACGGATGGGCCATATCGAACTGGCTTCCCCGGTTGCGCACATCTGGTTTCTGAAGTCGCTGCCTAGCCGCATCGGACTGTTGCTGGACATGACCCTGCGCGACATTGAGCGGGTGCTGTACTTTGAATCCTATGTGGTCATTGACGCCGGGATGACCTCACTGGAAAAAGGCCAGATTCTGAGCGATGACCAGTTTCTGGAGATGGCCGAACAGTATCCGGACGAGTTCGTCGCCCGAATGGGGGCGGAGGCGGTTTTCGCCCTGTTGCATGGACTGGATTTGAAGCAGCTTGTGGTGCAGTTGCGCCAGGAAATCCTCGAATGTAGCTCCGAAACCAAACTCAAGCGCTTGTCCAAGCGGCTCAAACTGGTGGAATCGTTCCTCAATTCCGGCAACAAACCGGAATGGATGGTGCTGACGGTGCTGCCGGTGCTGCCGCCCGATTTGCGGCCGCTGGTGCCGCTGGATGGCGGGCGTTTCGCCACCTCGGATTTGAACGACCTCTACCGCCGGGTGATCAACCGCAACAATCGCCTGAAGCGACTGCTGGACCTGAGCGCTCCTGACATTATTGTCCGCAATGAAAAGCGGATGTTGCAGGAGGCGGTTGACTCGTTGCTGGACAATGGCCGGCGCGGGCGCGCGATTACCGGCAGCAACAAACGCCCGCTGAAATCGCTGGCTGACATGATCAAGGGCAAGCAGGGCCGCTTTCGCCAGAATCTGCTCGGCAAGCGGGTCGACTACTCCGGGCGGTCGGTGATCGTGGTGGGCCCCACCCTGCGCCTGCACCAGTGCGGTCTGCCTAAGAAAATGGCGCTGGAGTTGTTCAAGCCTTTTATTTTCAGCAAGTTGCAGTTTAAGAACCAGACCATCACCATTCGGGCCGCCAAGAAACTGGTGGAGCGCGAAGAGCCGCAGGTCTGGGATATCCTGGAAGAAGTGATCCGGGAGCATCCGGTGCTGCTGAACCGCGCCCCGACCCTGCACCGGCTGGGCATCCAGGCCTTTGAACCGGTGCTGATCGAGGGCAAGGCGATTCAGCTTCACCCGCTGGTCTGCACCGCATTCAACGCCGACTTTGATGGCGATCAGATGGCGGTGCATGTGCCGCTGTCGATCGAGGCGCAACTGGAAGCACGGGCGCTGATGATGTCTACCAACAACATCCTCAGCCCGGCCAACGGCGAGCCAATCATTGTCCCGTCCCAGGATGTGGTGCTCGGTCTGTACTACCTGACTCGTGAGCGGATCAACGTCAAGGGCGAGGGCATGGTGTTTGCCGATGTTCGGGAAGTGCATCGGGCCTATGAAAACCATGAGGCGGAACTGCATGCTCTGATTGAGGTGCGGCTGCGGCGCGAGGAAACGCTCTCGACGCTGGAAGACCTGGTGGCGTCCGCCACGGCTGAAAAACGCCGTTTGCCCATCCTGACCCGGAATGTGTTTGACGCCGATGGCCGCCGCATTGCTACGGCGGGCGATCCGGTGGACGCCGATCTGCTCGGTCGGTTGCACTCCGCCGTTCAGGAGCGCGCCATACGAATTGAAGCGGCTGAGAAGGTCAGCCCGCCCATGTTGATAGCGGACGTGTTTGACAGCAATGGCCGTCGGTTGGGCGCGGCGGGCGGTCTGGTCGATTTCCAGCAGCGCGCGCGCTTGCGTGAGGCGCAGCACGACCGAGCGCCGGTTGCGTACCGGGTCAGCACCACGGTTGGCCGGGCGCTGCTGTCCGATATCCTGCCGGTTGGCTTGCCCTTCAAGCTGATTAACCAGGTTCTGAAAAAGAAGACGGTTTCCCATCTGATCAACGAATGCTACCGACAGCTGAAGTTGAAGCAGACCGTGATTTTCGCCGACCAGTTGATGTACGCCGGCTTTTCCTATGCGACCCGTTCGGGGTCTTCGATTGGGTTTGAGGATTTCAAAATTCCTCAAGCGGATGAGAAGAAGAAGCGCAAAGGGAAAGTCAGTCTGCTGGAAGACGCCGAGAAAGAAGTCAAGGAGATCGAAGGCCAGTGCCGATCCGGACTGGTCACCGATGGCGAGCGTTACAACAAGGTCGTCGACATCTGGTCGCGCACCAACGACAAACTCGCCAAGGAAATGATGGATAACCTGAAGATTGAAGAAGTCGTCAGTCGTCAAGGCGACCTGGTTGAGCAGGAATCCTTCAACGCCGTATTCATGATGGCCGACTCTGGCGCTCGTGGCTCGGCGGCGCAGATTCGCCAACTGGCCGGAATGCGCGGACTGATGGCCAAGCCGGACGGCTCGATCATCGAAACTCCGATCAAGGCCAATTTTCGCGAAGGACTGAGCGTGCTGGAGTACTTCATCTCCACCCACGGCGCCCGTAAAGGTCTGGCCGACACGGCGCTGAAAACCGCCAATTCCGGCTATCTGACCCGGCGGCTCGTGGATGTCGCTCAGGATCTGGTGGTGACTGAACCCGACTGCGGTTCCTGTGAAGGAATCGAGATGACGCCAGTGATCGAGGAAGGCGACGTTAAGGAACGGCTGCGCGATCGAGTGCTGGGCCGGACCGTGGCGCATGACGTCCTCAAGCCGGGGAGCGACGATGAAACCGACAAAATCCCCGCCGGCTCCCTGCTGGACGAGCAATTGGTCGCCAAGCTGGACCACTGGGGGATTGATCGCCTGCTGGTGCGCTCGGCCATTACCTGCCGGACTCGTTATGGGGTCTGCGCCGCCTGTTATGGCCGCGATCTGGCGCGGGGCCACCGGGTCAACAGCGGTGAAGCGGTTGGAGTGATCGCTGCCCAGTCCATCGGCGAGCCGGGCACCCAGCTCACCATGCGCACCTTTCACATTGGCGGCGCAGCCCACGCCAAGTTGACCAACAATGTTCAGGTCAAGTCCAAAGGCATGGTGCGGCTGCATAAGATGAAGGTGGTCGAGCGTCAGGACAAACATCTGGTGGCGGTGTCGCGATCCGGCGAGATTACCCTGGTCGATGATCAGGGCCGGGAGCGGGAACGCTACAAAGTTCCTTACGGCGCGGAACTGTCCGTCAAGGATGACGAACTGGTTGACGCCGGCCAAGTGATCGCCCGCTGGGATCCGCTGTTTCACCCTATCGTCACCGAGGTGGCCGGTTTTGTCCGCTTTGCCGAATTTGAAGAAGGGATCACCGTCCAGCGTCATGCCGATGAAATGACCGGCCTGACCAGTCTGGTGGTCATGGATCCCAAACAACGCGGGGCGTTGGGCAAGGACAAACGCCCGGTGGTGCGGCTAGTGGATGAGTACGGCAACGACCTGTTTATTCTGGGCACCAGCACCCCGGCGCAATATCCGCTGCCCGCTGGCGCTATTGTTAATCTGGATGATCACGCCCAGGTGGCGGTCGGCGATATCGTGGCGCGAATTCCGGTGGAATCGTCCAAGGCCCGCGACATTACCGGCGGTTTGCCCCGGGTTGCCGACCTGTTTGAGGCCCGTAAGCCGAAAGAGCAGGCGATCCTGGCCGAAAAGTCCGGCATCATCGAATTTGGCAAGGAAACCAAGGGAAAACAGCGGTTGATGATCCGCGACAAGGGCGGCGAAATTCTGTACGAAGAGCTGATCCCGAAGTGGCGGCATGTCAACGTGTTTGACGGCGAATACGTCGAACAGGGTGAAATGATCGCCGATGGCGAACCAAACCCGCATGATATCCTGCGCTTGCTGGGCGTTCAGGAACTGGCCGCCTACCTGACCAAGGAGATTCAGAACGTCTACCGGGTGCAGGGCGTGAAGATCAACGACAAGCACATCGAGGTCATTGTTCGCCAGATGCTGCGCAAGGTGGAGATCATCGATCCGGGCGAGACGCTGTTTATCAAGGGTGAGCAGGTCGAGCGTACCCGGGTGCTGGAAGAGAACGACCGGGCGCAGGCCGAGAACCGGCAGCCGGCTTATTGGAAACCGATGTTGCTGGGCATCACCAAAGCGTCGCTGGCGACCGAGTCGTTCATTTCCGCCGCCTCGTTCCAGGAAACGACCCGGGTGCTGACCGAAGCGGCGGTGCGTGGCCTGCGTGACGATCTGCGCGGCTTAAAAGAGAATGTCATCGTGGGTCGGCTGATTCCCGCTGGCACTGGCCTGGCTTATCACCTGCAGCGCCGGAGCGATTGGATCCCCAGTCGGCCCGCCCTGAACGCCGGGCATGTGTTTGACAGCCCCGAGACCGAGGTCAAGGTCATGGCGGAGGACAAGGACGATGACGACGAGCCGGAGCAGACTGGAGCAGAGTAGGGGAGATCGGCGGCAGGGTTTCGCAGAGCCGCCGCTGTGGGCTGACCGGAACGGAAGCACATGACCGCCCTGCTGGAAACGCGCAGTCTGATCAAGCACTTTCGCGGGGTCCGGGCGGTCAATGGCATCGATCTCGCCATTCCACCGGGGTGTTGCTTTGGGCTGTTGGGCCCCAACGGGGCTGGCAAGACCACCACGGTGGAAATGCTGGAGGGGATTCAGCAGCCGACCAGCGGGACGATTTGCTATCGGGGTGAAGCGCTGGGGGCGCGGTTTCGCCAGGAAATCGGCATCATGTTCCAGGCGACGGCGTTGCAGGATCACATCACGGGCCGTGA
>JAJHPN010000098.1 GCA_020890855.1 Candidatus Contendibacter sp.
TGGCTGGCGGGCCTGGTTCCGTTATCGGGAGTGGCCAATCCGGTTCCCCACATCCGGGTGGTGACCGGTTTCGAGGGTGGGCGGGCGTATATCAATGACCCGTGGCCGGTTAATCGCGGATCGATCTACACCAGCGACTTCCAGCGGATATTCGTCGGGCAGATGGAAACCCTGGGCGCGAGCGAACTGAATCAACCGGCGCCGATCTATCTCGCCCATCTCGCTTCCTCCAGCCCGTTCGGTTAAATCCTGATCGAGCCATCGCCGATCAGCATCCGTCGTATTCTTTGGCGGCTGATGGCGGTGATGAGGGGGGCACGTTCTGCCACACCACCCGCTCCAGCCCAATCCCCACTACCGCAAACAGCCGCAGATCGGTCAGGCCATAGCGTTCTTGCAGGGCCGCGCCGTAGCGCTGCGCTTGCCCCGCCGCCGCTTGCAATTCCTTTTTAGCATCAGGCAGCGCGGCCAATTGCTCCCGTGATAACGCCCGCACCTGTTCGCCGGTCAGTTTCAAGTCTTTCAGGCTGACATATTTGAACTCCAGCAACAGATCCAGGGCCTTTGCGCTCCGTTGATCCGAGCGCACGATCAGGCTGAGATCGATATAGCCATGATCCATCTCGGTTTCGGACACCATCATGTACAGCCGATCATCGAACAGCAGGGTCAGAAAGGCGATTTTGACCATCAATTCATTGCTCCACCGATAATCCCGGTTGGACAGGATCGGGAAGTAACGCTGTTCGATAAAGTCCGCCAGTGGCTGGAGTTCGCCGGTCTGGCAGAAGTGTTTGCGTAACTGCGGGATGCGGGTCTTGTCCTCATACGTATCCAGCCACATTTCCTGTAGCCGTTCGACATACAGCGAGCGGGCCACCAGGTTGGGAATGTTCAGGATGCTCTCGACAAAGTCGGTCTGCCCGGTCAGGGTCAACACCCCGAAGTAATAGAGCAGCGAGGCCATGAAGGGTTGATCTTTGACAGCGGTCAGCACATCAGCCACGCCAAAGCGCCGGGCCAGGCGCGGAATGATCAGCCCTTCTTCGCCATTCAGGGCCTGGATCAGCACGTCTTCGCCATGAGGCAGTTCGGCGATATAGCGCAGTTTGCTGCGATCCATCGCCAGATTCTCGTCCAGCATTTCCCGTGGATAGCGGCCCTCAGTTTGGAGGGCTTTGAGAAAATACAGGCTCAAGGTCGGGTTATAGACCCGCTCGCTGCCATCCTGACTGAAACAGTAGCCGTTATAAAAGGTGCGCATCAGGTCCAGGGCTGCCGTCGGCGACCCGTCACCGCCTTCCGCCGCCAGAGAGTTCAGCAGAACCGCGATTTCCGCCTCGGTGAACCCGCAGAGATCATTGAACGCCGCTTTCAGATAAATATCTTCGCCGACGTTGTAGCCGCTGGTCATGTCGCTGAGGGCCACGGGAGAAACCCCGGTGATGAACACCCGGTCGAGGCCCTGTCCACCGGCCGCGGCCTTCACCGCTTTGAAGAGGCGTTTGAGTTCGCCTTCGCCGTAGAGTAAAGCTTCGTAGTACGCCTGCTTGCGCCCGGTCATCAGCACGTCATTGGCGAAGTTGTCGTATTCGTCGATGAGCAGGTAGAGCTTGCGCCCGGTTTGCGAAACCGCCAGCAGCGCCGAGCGCCAGGAGGAGGTGGCGTTATCGGCCTCAATCCGAATGGGATGCGTCAAGTGCGCTTGATAACGCAGCGCAAACTCCTCAATGCAGTCATTGATGTGCCGATGCAGGGCCGCTTCAATCTCTCTCACGTCCCCCTGGGCTTTCACCAGCGAGAAATCCCATTTCATCACGAAGTATTGGTTATGCAGCAGCGTGGGATTCCGGCCAATCGCCAGATGACCAAACAGCGTCTCGAATTGATCGGCCCGGTTCACGTCGTAGTAATGCTCCAGCATCGACAACAGCAGGCTTTTCCCAAATCGGCGTGGGCGAATGAAGATCAGTTGCCGCCCGGCTTCTTCCAGCAAAGGAATCCGGTCGGTCCGATCCTGATAGAAGTAGCCTTCCTGGATCAGGGTCCCGAAGTCGTTCATGGCGTAGGGGAATTTCATGGCGTCTTTGTCCGGGATGGGGTATTCCGATAGAGTAACAGCTTTGGCGATTTCGCCCGGAACACCCCCCATGTTTGAACAAGCTTTCAAGAATATCGACAACGACTTGCGCAACGAGGCCGGTTGCACCACCGAACTCGACTACACCGAACAGACCTCCTGGCTGTTGTTCCTCAAGTATCTCGACGGGTTGGAGCAGGACAAAGCGATGGAGGCGGAACTGGAGGGCAGGAAGTACGCCTTCATCCTCGACGAACCCTACCGCTGGTCATCGTGGGCAGCGCCCAAGGACAGTCAAGGCAAGCTCGACCACAACAAGGCCCAGACCGGCGACGACCTGCGCGAGTTCGTGGATCGCAAGCTGTTCCCCTACCTGCACGGCTTCAAGCTCAAGGCCCCCGGCCCGAACACCCTCGAATACAAGATTGGCGAGATCTTCGGCGAGATCAAGAACAAGATTCAGAGCGGCTACACCCTGCGCGAGATCATCGACCACATCGACGAACTGCGCTTCCGCTCGCAGGCCGAGAAGCACGAACTCTCGCACCTGTACGAAGCCAAGATCAAGAACATGGGCAACGCCGGGCGCAACGGCGGCGAGTACTACACCCCGCGCCCGCTGATTCGGGCGATGGTGCGGGTGGTGCAGCCCAAGGTCGGCGAGCGCATCTACGACGGCGCTTGCGGCTCGGCGGGCTTCCTCTGCGAATCCTTCGACTACCTGCGCCAACAGCCCAAGCTGACCGCCGACAATCTCAAGACGCTTCAGGAGCGCACCTTTTACGGCAAGGAAAAGAAGCCGCTGGCCTATGTGATTGCGATCATGAACATGATCCTGCACGGCATCGAAGCGCCCAACATCATTCACACCAACACCCTGACCGAGAACCTCGCCGACATTCAGGACAAGGACCGCATGGACGTGATCCTCGCCAATCCGCCCTTCGGCGGCGGCGAGCGCAAGGAAGTGCAGCAGAACTTCCCCATCCGTACCGGCGAGACGGCCTTCCTGTTCCTGCAACACTTCATCAAGATGCTCAAGGCCGG
>JAJHPN010000450.1 GCA_020890855.1 Candidatus Contendibacter sp.
TTACGGATCAAGATCCTCAAGCTGTTTGGCCCCCACGTTTGTCAGCTTTATCAGGTTGACTTTTGTTAAGAATCAAAAAGTTATATATATTGAAAAAGCTTGGTGGGGGGTTGCTCAATGTTAGTTGGAAGTCTCCAATGAGCATTGGGCAATCAGACCCAGCCCGGTGGCGCCCGGATTACCCGTCTGCGCCGCGCCACTGGCGGTCGATTCCATAAACAGGTTGCCGCCAATGGCTTGCAGACCGGCCGGGTTAATGAAGTCGGCGATTTGCAGGGTTCCAACCGCCGTGGCGGTGGTTTGGCCGGCGATCTGAACATTGACGGTGCCATCGCTACCCACAGTAATACTCTGCGAGTTGGCGGGAATCGTGATTTCTGGTTGCAGCAGGTAACCGTTGGGCGTGACCACCTGACCATCGGCATTGACCTGGAAAGCGCCAGCGCGGGTATAGGCGGTGGTGCCGTCAGGCAACAGCACCTGGAAAAATCCTCGACCATTGATAGCGAGATCCAGCGCATTGCCAGTTTGCGTCAGATTGCCTTGGGTGAATATCTTGGCGGTCGAGGTGATGCGGACGCCGGCGCCGAGCGACAATCCGGACGGCAAGGTAGTGTTCTGCGAGGTCTGGCCGCCGACCTGCCGGACGTTCTGATACAGCAGATCTTCAAACTGGGCGCGACCGCGTTTGAAACCGGTGGTGCTGACATTGGCCAGGTTATTGGTGATGACCGACATACGCATCTGCTGAGCGTCCAGGCCG
The DNA here is from genome assembly GCA_020890855.1 of Candidatus Contendibacter sp. Classification (GTDB taxonomy): domain Bacteria; phylum Pseudomonadota; class Gammaproteobacteria; order Competibacterales; family Competibacteraceae; genus RXIV01. The sequence goes on from JAJHPN010000450.1 coordinate 764, forward strand.
GTCTTGGCGATCCATAGTGCGGAAGTCATGGCGTTGCGCTCCTATTCCAGACGCAGCAGTTGATTGGTGGCGCTGGAATTCTCTTCAGCCGTTTTCATCATCTTGATCTGCATTTCAAAGCGGCGAGAGGATTCGATCATGTTGACCAGCGCCTCGGCGGGGTTGACGTTGCTGCCTTCCAGCGCTCCGGCCAGCAGCCGAATCGAAGCGTCAGGCGGCGCGGCGCCGCCGTCGCGGGTCCGCATGAAGCCGGCTTCATCCTTGTAGAGTGGATTAGCATCGGCAGGCTTGACCAGCCGGATGCGGCCCACTTCCACCAGATTGGCGGCGGTTTCGCCGAGGGGGCGAATCGAAATGACGCCATCCGCGCCGATCTCGATTTTTTCGGCGGGCGGGATGGAGATGGGGCCACCCTCGCCGAGCACCGCATAGCCGGTGTCGGTGGTGAGCAGGCCGTTGGTGTCCATCTGGAAATTACCAGCGCGGGTATAAGCTTCCGTGCCATCTGACGCTTGAATGGCGATCCAGCCATCGCCTTGAATGGCGACATCCAGATCCCGGCCCGTGGTCATGGTCTTACCCGGTTTCAGGTCGGTGCCCGTCCGTTCGGCCATGGTGTAGACCCGGCTCGGCAGTCCGTGATCGCTAAATACCGGCATGCTGCGAAAGTCAGCCATATCCAGCCGGAAACCAACGGTGTTGGCGTTGGCCAGGTTGTGGCTGACCAATGCCTGCGCCTGCAAGGTTTGCCGGGCGCCGGTCATTGCGACGTACAGCATGCGGTCCATGATTTAAATACCTCGGCGTTAGCGGATGTTGATGATGGTCTGCGCCAGAGTGTTGTTCGTGGTGATGGTCTGGGCGTTCGCCTGGAAATTGCGCTGGGCGATGATCATGTTGACCAGTTGCGCGGTCAGGTCGACACTGGACGATTCCAGAGCGCCATTCATCACCTTGCCAAGACTGCCGGTTCCCGGAGCCACCAGCACCCCGCCATTATTGACATTCATCGCGCCGGATTCGGGGGTTTCCATCCACTCGGTATCGCTGACCTGTTTGAGGCCCTGCACATTGGGAAAATCGGCCAGTCCCAGCGGTCCAATGGTCACGTCAGCGCCGGTGGCGCCTTTGGCGGTGATATTGCCTTGATCGTCCAGCGTGATATTGGTCACTGGCAACTCACCCGCATCAAACTGAAGATCGCCGCCAGTGCCTTGCAGTTTCTGATCCAGGTTATTAACGATAAAACCATCCTTATCAACATGGAAGCTGCCGGCGCGAGTGTAGTAGGTGCCAGAAGAATCCTTAACCTGGAAGAAACCGCAGCCATTGATGGCAAAGTCTAATGCGTTATCCGTGGTGTTAACACTGCCTTGCTGGAATTGCTGGTTGATCGCCTGAGTGTGTACACCCAGACCGATGCCACTGCCCCCACAACTGCCGCCGACCAGATCGCCAAATTCAGCGCGGGAATGTTTGAAGCCAGTGGTGTTGACATTAGCAATATTATTAGCGGTAACATTCAAATCGTTGGTGGCCGCATTGATGCCGCTTACACCGATATTCATGGACATGGTTTAACCCTCGCGCCGATTCTATCGGCTATCATTAAAATCTTGACGCTTGAACAGTGATTCCCACGACCTAGCGCATATTCAGCAGGGTCTGAGTCATTTGATCAGCGGTGCTGATGACTTGCGCATTCGCCTGAAAATTGCGCTGGGCGCTGATCATCTTTACCAATTGCTCGGAGAGCTCAACGTTAGAGAGTTCCAATGCGCCGGCTCGCACCAATCCCAGACTAGCGGTGCCCGGTGGGCCTTTAACGGGTTGCCCCGAAGCGGCGGTTTCGACCCAACTGGTGTCGCCAATCGGGCTAAGCCCCGATGTACTGCGGAAATTAGCCAAAATCACCTGACCCAGCACTTTGGCCTGACCATTACTGTAACGGCCATTCATGGTGCCATCCTCACCAACATCCACGCCGACAATGCGCCCAGTGGCAAAGCCATCCTGAGTGGCGGCGTTGGTGCTGGAGGGGCTGCCGTATTGAGTGGTGGTATCAAGTTTAATGGTGACTCCGGGCGGGGTGCCCGAAGCGTTAATCGGATTTTCGGCGCCATTGGGAGTCCCGTTACCCGTAATCGGATCAGGACCATTAGTCGGCACGATGCTGCTCAGGTTGATCGCTATGGTGGTTAACCAGGTGCCGGCTACATAGGTAGCGGTTGCGGCGCCAAATGCATCAAACCCCAAGGTTCCGGACGCAGTTGCTGTGCCGGCCGGTGGAAGCGCATTTCCATCCAAACCCAAGCCATCCATGCTGAAATAGACATCCCAAGCGCTGGTCGTACCGGCCGGAGCGCCAGCCGGCACAGTAGCGCTCCTGACAAAATATGAATTCAAACTATGGTCGTTGCCCAGACTATCGTAAATCGTAAGCGCTGATGAAAAGTTGTAAGTGCGGGAATCCTTGAAGTCAAAAGCCTGAGTTGGCGGTACCGAACTGGCGTTAAGATTGATGCCAAATTCTCCGGTGGTCGTTTGCTTGGGATCGATATTGGCGGTTTGAGTTCGGAGCGCGCCCTCATTGCCGGTGTCAATTTCACCGGTCGTCGGATTGGTCAGATAGCCTTGCAAGGTTTGCCCACGCGTATTGACAATGTAACCATCCTTGTCGACGCCAAACGCTCCAGCGCGTGTATAGAGCATCGAACCATCAGAATCCTGGAGTACAAAGAAACCCTCGCCATCAATCGCTAAATCCAGTGGATTGCTGGTGGTTTCGAGATTACCCTGCTTGAATAACTGGGTGACGGAATTCAACTTAACGCCGGTGCCAATACTCCTGCGGGTCGATGTTCCCAAATCGCTGAGGGAGTAAATATCGCCGAATTCCGCACGGGATTGCTTGAATGCGGTGGTATTATTATTGGCAATATTGTTACTGATGACGCCCAGATCGGCGCTGGCGGCATTCAGCCCAGTAAGGGCAGTACGGAATGACATGGTTTAATCTCCTTGCGAAGGATTCAGCGATTGCAGGCGATGGGTTAAAACCGGTTGTCGCGTTAGCATTGGTTGCCCTGACCGCCAGGTGAGAGGTGCCCTCGGCAACAGTGGCGCTATTTGGGCGTTAATGCAGTCACCAGTTTATCCAGCGACGCCTTCATATCCATGATGCCGTTGAGAGTGCTGAATTGCGCCAGTTGCGCCATGAACTGCTGACCATCAAGCGGTTTGGTCGGGTCCTGATTCTGCAATTGCGTGGTCATGAGTTTGAGAAAGTCGGCCTGATCCAGTTGGTCATTCGCTTTCTTGTCGGTCGTCGTAGAGCTGCTGGACGATGCAGCGTTGGTTCCAACACTGGAGATAGTGGTCATGGTGGTTGTTTCCTGTTGCAGTTAATCGCCCAAAGCCAGAGTGCGCATCAGCATCTGCTTGGAGGTATTGAGTACTTCCACATTGCTCTGATAGGAGCGCGATGCGGAAATCATGTTGGCCATTTCTTCAACCTGATTGACATTCGGCATATTGACGTAGCCGTTTTGATCAGCCAGTGGATGATCAGGACGGTACTCGCGCCGCAATGGGGTCTGGCTCTCGACGATGCCCAGCACATCCACTCCAGCCGCTTCCTCGTCGGCAGCAGCCAGCTGTGTTGCAAATACTGGATGCCGCGCCCGATAGGTATTGGCCGTACTGCTGCTGGCGCTGTCGACGTTCGCCATGTTGCTGGCGGTGGTGTTAAGCCGGACGGTCTGGGCGTACAACGCCGATCCGGAAATGTCGAATACTCTAAACAGCGACATGATCATTCTCCCCGGATGGCGGAAAGCAGACCCTGAACCCGATTGCCGAGAAACCGCAGACTGGCTTGATAACGCAGGGCGTTGTCAGAAAACGCCGCTTTTTCCTGCTCCTCTTCCACCGAGTTGCCGTCAAGGGACATTTGGGACGGCGCCCGATAAAGCAGCTGGCCGGCGGCATGGCCGTCCGGCTGGAGATGGACGGCATGGGTTGCCCTGAGTGGCGTATCCTGGCCTTGCAGACTCGCCAGCGTCGCTTTGAAATCCAGATCGCGGGCCAGATAGCCTGGGGTATCGGTATTGGCCAGGTTGGCGGCCAAAATCTCGGCGCGTTGGGAGCGCACGCCCAGCGCCTGGCTGTGGACGCTCAAGGCGCGTTCAAAATTGATAGCCATTTGAATAACTCCCGACGTAAATAGTCAGTCCGACGGAATTCCATTGCGGGCGGGTTGCCGGAAAAATGGCGCACCCGTTATGCTTGTAGCCTATGAAAGCAAAGGGTGTGCCGACTAACCGAGTGATCGGAAATTCGCGGGTGGGGCGATCGATCAGGCCCTGGTTCCGCCGACGCACAACCTTTAATCAAAGAGGACGAATGGCAATGGGCGAGTTGGGACGGAAAGCGTTGCTGGTCGGGTGCGGGCTGACGGTGCTGGCGATGGCCGATGAAGCGATTCAGCCGCTGGAGACCATCTCGCATCAGGTTCGTGAGTTTCTGGTGGCGCAGCATCGCCTCCGCGCCGAACCGCCACAGATCGAATTAACCAATCTTGACCCGCGTGTGCGGTTGGCGAAATGCGGCGTGGCGCTGGAAGCTTTTTTGCCGGGCGGCGCGAAAACGGTGGGCAGTACCTCGGTGGGGGTGCGCTGCGCTGGCCCGCAGCCGTGGACGGTCTACCAGCGAGCCACCGTCCGGGTTTTCGATCAAGTGCTGGTGGCAGGCCGTTTTTTGCGCCGGGGAACTATCCTCAGCACTGCTGATCTGCGCCGCGAACGGCGTGACTTGTCGGGATTGCCTGGCGGTTACGAAACGGTCCCCGACGCCTTGATCGGCAAGCAGTTACAACAGGCGCTGAACGCTGGCGCAGTCATTCCCCCGCAGATCGTCAAAACGCCGCCGGCGATCCGCCAGGGAGAAACCGTTACGCTGGTCGTTCGGCAGGGGGGTATGGAAATCACCTCCAGCGGCATCGCGCTGAGCGACGCCGGCCTGGGCGAGCGGCTGCGGGTTCGCAATCAAACCTCCAAACGCGTCGTTGAAGGCACTGCGATGAGTAATCATCGGGTCGAGGTTGGCCGGTAGCGGCAATTCCACTAAAGTTCTGCCCGACTTCGCCGATAAACAAACTGTAACCTTTGAACTGACTGGGATGGAACGACCATGGCTATTAATGTTAGCGGAATCCAGTTTTCGTCCGTGCGTGGTGACAGCCCCGTGGATCGGCCCGCTTCAGCGAAATCGGGAGCTGCGCCGGGCAGCGGCTCTGTGAGTAAAACGGTTGGCGGGGTTGATCCGGTCCAGTTTACGCCCGGTTCGCAAGTTCTGCGGCAAATGGAAGCCGACCCGGAGCCGCCCATCGATAAGGCGCGGGTTATGGCCTTGCGCCAGGCTATCGAAGACGGTAGTTACCCGATCAATGCCCGACAGATCGCGGAAAAAATGTCTGCATTTGAAGCAGAAGTGTTTCGGCCGAGGGGTCGATGATGTCAGTGACGCAATTGCAGGAAGAATTGACCACCGTCGATGCGCTGCTACATTTGCTGCAACGCGAATACGATATTTTGAAAGCCCGCGATCTGCCCGCACTGGAACAGGTTGTAGCCGAAAAGCAGCGTTGTGTTGATCGTCTGCAAGATCAAATCGCCGCCCGGTTGGGTAATCTGCGAGAACATGGGTTTGCCGCTGATGCGCAAGGCATGGCGGCCTATCTGAACCGGTTGCCGCCGGCGGATCAGATCGCAGCAACCCGGCTGTGGACAGAACTGGAGCAGGCCGCAGTGCAGTTGCGTAACCAGAATGATATTAATGGCGCGGTGATCGCCGCCGGACGTAGTCATATTGAACGGTCGCTGGCTATTTTGAGTGGGCGCGACTCGCTGGATTTCCTCTACGACCAGGGAACCCGCAAGGTGTTTGGCGGCGGCCAGCGTGGTCCTATCGCCAAGGTTTAATTACTCCTTTTTGGCTTGTCTCCGGCTCATGAACAGCAGCCGTTCAAACAAATGCACATCCTGCTCGTTTTTCAGCAGCGCTCCGTACAGCGGCGGAATTGACTTGCGCTGATCGCCGCGCAAGGCTTCGGGCGGAATATCCTCGGCTACCAGCAGCTTGATCCAGTCCAGCAATTCTGAAGTGGACGGACGCTTTTTCAATCCTGGCACCTCGCGAATCTCGAAAAACGCCTCCAGCGCTTCGCTGAGCAACCGCTTCTTCAAATCCGGGTAATGCACCCGCACGATCTGCTCCATAACCACCTTGTCCGGGAAACGGATGTAGTGGAAAAAGCAGCGGCGCAAAAAGGCGTCCGGTAATTCCTTCTCGTTATTGCTGGTGATGATAATGATCGGGCGATGCCGCGCCTTGACCACCTGCCGGGTTTCGTAGACGTAAAACTCCATCCGGTCCAGTTCCAACAGCAGATCATTGGGAAACTCAATATCGGCCTTGTCGATCTCGTCGATCAGCAACACCGGCTGGATTTCGCTGGCGAACGCTTCCCACAGCTTGCCTGGGACAATGTAGTTGCCGATATCGTGAACCCGCGCCTCACCCAGTTGTGAATCCCGCAGGCGGGATACGGCGTCATATTCATACAAGCCCTGCTGCGCCTTGATCGTGGACTTGATGTGCCATTGGATAAAGGGTCGATCCAGGGCGAGAGCGACTTCTTCAGCCAGTTGGGTCTTGCCGGTGCCCGGCTCGCCCTTTACCAGCAACGGTCGGCCCAGGACCACGGCGGCGTTCACCGCCATCATCAGATCGTCGGTGACGACGTAACGATCCGTTCCGCGAAAACGTGATTCGGACATGTGCAATTTTTCCTTTCAGGCAACCGGCGATCGGGTGATATTTCCCATAAGTATAAAAAATATCTTATTATTCTTTTAGTTGTTAGATAGGCCTGCTATGTTTACATTGAAATAGCAGGCCGCAGTCAAGTTTAACAGGCTGACCGGGTCCTGCCGCACTTCGCCAAGCCGTGATGGACCCTTAATTTTCAGCGCAGCGGCCCTGATGGCGACCACTGGGAAAATCAACCGCCGCCTCTGGCAGTCGCGCGGCGCACCTCGGGCTGGAGAACGTCACATGAAAGCGCACAACATTCTGGAAACGATAGGCAATACCCCGCATGTCCGCATCAACCGGCTGTTCGCCGACCACAAGGTTGAGGTGTGGATGAAGCTGGAGCGGGCCAATCCCGGCGGCAGCATCAAGGACCGGATCGGGTTTGCAATGATCGAGGACGCCGAGCAGCGCGGCATCCTCAAGCCGGATACGCTCATTGTCGAGCCGACTTCCGGCAACACCGGCATTGGCCTGGCGATGGTCGCCGCCGCCAAGGGCTACAAGCTGGTGCTGACTATGCCCGAATCGATGTCGTTGGAGCGACGGCGCTATCTGGCGGCGCTGGGTGCGGAATTGGTGCTGACGCCCAAGGAAAAGGGAATGCCGGGCGCGATTGAGAAAGCGCAGGAACTGGTGCGGGATACGCCCAACGCTTGGATGCCGCAGCAGTTCGAGAATCCCGCCAATGTCGAGATTCACCGTCGCAGCACCGCCCGCGAGATTCTCAATGACTTTCCGGAAGGACTGGATTACCTGATCACGGGCGTCGGCACTGGCGGTCACATCACCGGTTGCGCCGAGGTGTTGAAGGCGCATTTTCCGAAATTGCGCGTATTTGCGGTGGAACCGACCGGATCGCCAGTGCTCAGCGGCGGCCCGCGCGGTCCGCACCCGATTCAGGGCATCGGCGCGGGTTTCGTGCCGGCGGTCCTGAACACGGAAATTCTGGACGGCATTATCCAGGTCAACCATGAAGATGCCTTCAAGTACGCCGTACGCAGCGTCAGGGAAGAAGGAATTTTCATCGGCATTTCTTCGGGCGCATCGCTGGCGGCGGTCGCGCAGAAATTGCCGGAAATTCCCCACGGCAGTCGCATCCTGACCTTTTGCTACGATACCGGCGAGCGTTATCTATCGGTGGCCGGGCTGTTTGAGTGAGGTTGTCAAGGTTGAGCGTTGAAAGTTAAAGAAGCCTGGCCTGGGTCTTTAGTCCTTCCGTAGTTTCGGCGCCTGCTGTGGATCAAGTCAAACCCTGCGCCCTCGCTCATCAGCGAGTGAGGAGCAGGGCAACGCATCAGCCCTTCGCCAGATGGGCGCGAATAAATTCATATTCGGCCTGAGTCGCTTTTTCCGCGTCACCGCCGACGAAATCCGCCAGCTTGCCGCCAATCAGCGGAATCCCGCACTTGACCTCCAGCTGCACGTCATTGACGCAGCCGTCGCCTTCGGCGCGCAGTTCCATTGCCCCTGTAATACTGACCGGCACACCCGCAATGTCGATTTCCAGCGCACAGCGCCACGGCCCGCCAGATTTTCCTTCCCAGCGCTCGCTTTGCACCACTGAGTTCCAGGGATTCAGGAATTTCTTGAGTAACCCTGGCACATCCGCGGGGACTTCCCGCTTGACCTTGACGGTATAGCTGCCCTCACTCCCGGCGCATTCGAGCACCTCGACATTGCGCCCGCCAATCCCAAGGTATTTGGCTTTCATGAAGTCGGGATCGTGAAACAGGCCAAAAACGGTTTCTACATCATGAGGGTATGGGTGCACCACTTTGATTTTCATGGATTCTCCTCGTGGGTTGAGTGGGATTGTTTTGCTTACAGCAGCGGGGACAGCAGCCGGGCGGCGGATTCGCTGAAGCGCTGGCCGAAAGTGGCCCGTCGACCCGGCTTGACATAGCGACTGGCGGAATTCAAATCGGCATCAAAACTGCGAATCAATTGCGCGGCCAGTTTGGCATCATAAAGCACCGCTATCGCCTCGAAATTCAAGGCCAGACTACGGTTATCAAAATTGGCGCTGCCGACCACCGCGATTTGATCGTCAATGCTCAACAGTTTGGCGTGCAGCATCGCCGGGCCGTATTGGTAAATGTGAACCCCGGCGCTGGTCAGTTCATCGTAATAACTGCGGGCGGCGGCCGTCACCAGTCGGGAATCACTGTGTTTTGGGGTCAGAATCCGCACCTCGACTCCGCGCAAGGCGGCCGTGATCAGCGCGGTGGTCAGGGCTTCATTCGGCACAAAATACGGCGTCGCCAGCGCGATCCGCCGTTGAGCGCCAGCAATCGCGGCGAAGTACAGTCGGGCAATAGCCTGATGGCTATTGTCGGGACCGGATTCGGCGATCTGCAACCACGAACCGGTCGCCGATTCCGGGCAGGGTGGAAAGAACGACGGCTCGAACGGCGCATGATTGGTCGCAAAATACCAGTCTTCCAGAAAAATGAATTGCAGCCGATGCACCGGTTCGCCCTCAATCTGCAAATGGGTGTCGCGCCAGGCGTCTGCGCCGCTGGATTGGCTGCTGTGTTGATCGCTGATATTAATGCCGCCGGTGAAGCCAATCCGCCCGTCACAGACGACGATCTTGCGGTGAGTGCGGAAGTTGATGTAGTTGGGCCGCAACCGGCGCAGGCTGAGGGGATTGAACCAGGCGGTTTTACCGCCGGCGGCCCGCAGCGGTTGCAGAAACCGCTGATTGATTCGGTCGGAGCCAATCGTATCGAGCAGCAACCGGACTTGCACGCCGGCTTCGGCTTTGGCGATAAGCTGGTCGCGCAGTCGGGTTCCGATCCGGTCGGGTCGCCACAGGTAATATTCCAGATGGACGTGATAGCTGGCGGCGGCAATGGCTGTTTCCAGCGCGGCGTAGCACGCATCGCCGCTTTCCAACAGGGTCGCGGTGCGTGCGGCGGTCGGCGGTCCCTGACCGGTGCGCTCCAGCAGGGTCGCCAGTTGCCGTTCCAGGCCGGTATCGGGAAAACCGGCCGCAGCAGCGTGGGCGCACCGCAATGGATGCGTGGATTGAATCAGGCGGGCGCGGGCGCGGCCATAGCGCAACCGGCGGCGATACAGCCGCCGTGGTCCAATCAGCAGGTAGACCAGAAAACCGAAGTAGGGCATGAACAGCAACGCCAGCAGCCAGGCCAAGGTTGCCGCCGGCGACCGCCGCTCCAGAATCAGCCCGACGCCGAGCAACACGATCCAGAGCAGCCAGGCCAGCGATAACAAGGCAGTCAGATGTTCAGTGATCAGTGCAGATTGCATCATGCGGGCGTTGCTCATCGGCGAATGGCGGCGGCGTCAATCGGCTCTACGCCACGCGGGAACTGGTATCGTATCGCGTTTTTTTCAGCAGCCGGTCAGCACGGGCGCGTCTGACTGGGTGGTTCGGTGACTTTCTGCACGAGGTTCCCCAATATTATGAACATTCTGATCGTCGGCGGCGGTGGCCGCGAACACGCCTTGGCCTGGAAAGCAGCGCAATCCAGCCGGGTTCGCACCGTCTATGTCGCACCGGGCAATGCCGGTTCCGCCCGTGAATCAAAGGTCGTCAACATCGCCATTACCGCCGATGATCCGCCGGATTTGCTCAAATTCGCCTTGGGCCACGCCATTGATCTGACGATCATCGGTCCGGAAGTGCCGCTGGTGCTGGGGATTACCGACCTGTTCGCTAGCGCCGGGTTGCGCTGTTTTGGCCCTTCGCAAGCAGCGGCGCAACTGGAAGGGTCCAAAGCCTTCGCCAAGGATTTTCTGGCCCGCCATCATCTGCCGACGGCCCGCTATCAGAGTTTTAGCGATGCGGACGCAGCGGAAGCCTATATCCGCGCTATGGGCGCGCCGCTGGTGGTCAAGGCCGATGGTCTGGCCGCCGGCAAGGGCGTAGTGCTGGCCCAGAGCGTGGCGGAAGCGATCGCCGCGATGCGCGGAATGTTGAGCGGGGCGGACTTTGGCACCGCCGGGCAGCGGGTCGTCGTGGAGGAATTTCTGGTCGGCGAGGAAGCCAGTTTTATTGTGATGACTGATGGCGAACATATTTTGCCGCTGGCTTCGTCGCAGGATCACAAGGCGCGCGATAACGGCGACTGCGGCCCCAATACCGGCGGGATGGGCGCGTATTCCCCGGCGCCGGTGATCACCCCGGCCTTGCATGATCAGGTTATGGCCGAAATCATCGCGCCCACCGTGCGAGGTATGGCGGCGGAAGGCTGCCGCTATGTCGGCTTTCTCTACGCCGGGCTGATGATCACCGCAGACGGGCCTAAAGTGCTGGAGTACAACTGCCGGCTGGGCGATCCCGAAACCCAGCCGTTGATCATGCGATTACGCTCGGACTTGATTGACCTGTGCAAGGCGGCTCTCGACGGACGGCTGAATGAAATTGAAGCGGAGTGGGATCCACGCCCGGCATTGGGCGTAGTGATGACTGCCGCCGGTTATCCGGGCCGTTATCGGCAGGGCGATGTCATTAGCGGATTGCCGACCGCTCAGGAAGAATCGGGCGACGTGAAGCTGTTTCACGCCGGGACGGAAGAGACCAAAGACGGTCAGGTGGTGACTCACGGCGGGCGGGTATTGTGTGCGACGGCATTAGGCGCGACGGTCGCCGAGGCGCAGAATCTGGCCTATAACCTGGCCAAGCGGGTGCATTGGGAAGGCGCCTATTACCGCACCGATATTGGTCATCGGGCCATTGCCCGCGAGCGGGAATAAACAACAGCTGCTCAATACGGTAAGGGTCCTGCTTGAGTTGTGGAAACGGGCACGATCCCCCCGCCGCTGAAGCGGTTTCCCCCTTTGCAAAAGGGGGATCATACGGAGACGGCATTCCATGCGGCTATTGCACACTTCGGACTGGCATCTCGGCCAAACCCTGCATGAGTTTGAGCGGGATTATGAGCATCAGTGCTTTCTGGACTGGCTGCTGGATACCCTCGAAACCGAACAGGTTGAGGCGCTGCTGATCGCCGGGGATATTTTCGATAACGCCAATCCGTCCGCCGCCGCGCAAAAGCAGTTCTATGGTTTTCTCACCGCCGCCAGGCGCCGCGTTCCACATCTGAATATCGTCATCATTGCGGGCAATCACGATTCATCGGGACGGCTGGAAGCGCCCGGCCCCTTGTTTGCCGCTTTCGGCGCGACGGTGGTTGGTCATACTCGCCAGCAGGGGGAAATTAACCTCGACCGGCTGGTGACGCCATTGCAAAACCGGACGGGCGATATTGCCGCCTGGGGGCTGGCGATTCC
>JAJHPN010000088.1 GCA_020890855.1 Candidatus Contendibacter sp.
CGGCGCGGTCGATACCGTGATCACTAATGCGCTGATCATCGATCACTGGGGCATCGTCAAGGCCGACATCGGCATCAAGGACGGACGAATCAGCGGCATCGGCAAGGCGGGCAATCCTGACGTGCAGCCGGGGGTCAGCATCATCATTGGCCCCGGTACTGAAGCGATTGCTGGCGAAGGGTTGATCGCTACCGCTGGCGGCATCGACAGCCATATTCATTTCATCTGCCCGCAGCAAGTCGAAGAAGCCTTGATGTCCGGGATTACCACGATGATCGGCGGCGGCACTGGCCCGGCCACCGGCACCAACGCCACAACCTGCACTCCCGGCCCGTGGAACTTGCGGCGGATGTTGCAGGCGGCGGAAAGTTTGCCGGTGAATCTCGGTTTCCTCGGCAAAGGCAACGCCAGTCAGCCGGCGGCGCTGGAGGAGCAGATTGAAGCCGGCGCAATGGGTTTGAAATTGCATGAAGATTGGGGAACAACGCCAGCGGCGATTGATAACTGTCTGACGGTGGCCGATCGCTATGATGTCCAGGTGGCGATTCATACCGATACGTTGAACGAATCCGGCTTTGTCGAAGACACCCTCGCCGCCTTCAAGGGTCGGGCGATTCACACTTATCACACCGAAGGCGCTGGCGGTGGGCACGCCCCGGATATCATCCGCGCCTGTGGCGAAGCCCATGTGCTGCCCTCATCGACCAATCCCACCCGGCCCTACACGATCAACACGGTAGATGAGCATCTGGATATGCTGATGGTCTGCCACCATCTTGATCCGGCGATTCCCGAAGACGTGGCCTTTGCCGATTCGCGCATCCGTCGCGAAACTATTGCCGCCGAGGACATCCTGCATGATCTGGGCGCGTTCTCGATGATTTCTTCCGACTCGCAAGCGATGGGCCGGGTTGGCGAAGTCATCACCCGCACCTGGCAAACCGCGCACAAGATGAAAGCGCAGCGCGGTCATTTATCATCGCCCTCCCCGCTTGCGGGGGGGGATCGGGGCGAGGGGACTGAAGCCGACAACTTCCGGGTCAAGCGCTACATCGCCAAGTACACGATCAATCCCGCCATCACCCACGGCATCAGTCATCTGGTGGGTTCGCTGGAGGTGGGTAAACTGGCGGACATCGTGTTGTGGCGGCCGGCGTTCTTCGGCGTCAAACCCGCGCTGCTGATCAAGGGGGGCTTTATCGTCGCCGCGCCCATGGGCGATCCTAACGCCTCCATTCCGACGCCGCAGCCGGTGCACTACCGGCCAATGTTTGGTGCGGCCGGCGGCGCGCTGGCGGCGACCTGCCTGACCTTTGTCGCCAAGGAGGCCTTGAACAGCGGCGCGCTGGATGGGCTGGGCCTGCGCCGAATCCTGGCGGCGGCGCATAGCACCCGCGCCATCGGCAAGCGTGACCTGATCCACAACGACGCCCTGCCCCGGATCGAGGTCGACCCGCAAACCTATCAGGTGCGGGCTGATGGCGTATTGCTGACGTGCGAGCCGGCGACCGTGCTGCCGTTAGCGCAACGGTATTTCCTGTTTTAACCCGGAAGCCGGTTACCGTGACTACCCTCAGTCCGGCCATTCTGCTGCGCCTGCTGCAACTGTGCAGCCCGGCGTTGCCGGTGGGCGCCTACGCCTATTCGCAAGGACTCGAATCTGCGGTGGATCGCGGCTGGGTGTGGGACGAAGCCAGCGCCGGGGCGTGGATTCTCGGTCTGCTCAACCATGCGCTGCGGCGACTGGATTTGCCCGTCTTCGCCCGGTTGTATTCAGCGTGGCAAGCGGAAGATGTCGAGGCGGCGCGGCGCTGGAACGCCCGACTGTATGCCTCGCGCGAGGCGGCGGAATTGCAGCGGGAAGATCAGCATCTCGGCGCGGCCCTGGCCCGGTTGCTCAACGATCTGGGCCTGCAGGATGCGACGCCGTGGCGGAACGCGCCACGCGTCTGCTTCGCCACCCTGTTCAGTCTGGCGGCGGCGCGCTGGGATATTCCGCTACTGGAAGCAGCCACCGGCTATGCCTGGGCCTGGACCGAAAATCAGGTTGTCGCGGCGACCCGGCTGCTTCCGCTGGGCCAGACCGCCAGTCAGCGCTTGCTGGTCGCCGCCGGCCCGGTGATCGCCACGGCGGTGGTTGATGGTTTGGCGCTGGCGGATGAAGACATTGGCGCTGCGGCGCCAGGATTGGCGCTGGCCAGCGCATTACATGAAACCCAGTATTCACGGTTGTTCCGGTCCTGACAGCAGAAAGGTCTCCATGAGCAAATCTCCCCTCTGTATTGGCATCGGCGGCCCAGTCGGCTCCGGCAAAACCGCCCTGGTCGAAGCGCTGTGCAAGACGCTGCGTGATCGCTATCAAATTGCGGTCGTCACCAACGACATTTACACCTACGAGGACGCCCAGTTCCTGATCCGCGCCGAGGCCCTGGAACCCGACCGGATCATCGGGGTGGAAACCGGCGGCTGTCCGCATACCGCGATTCGGGAAGACGCCTCGATGAATCTGGCGGCGGTGGCGCAGTTATGCGAGCGCTTCCCGGATCTGGATCTGGTGCTGGTGGAGTCCGGCGGGGATAACCTGAGCGCTACGTTCAGCCCGGAACTGGCGGATCTGGTGATCTATGTGATCGATGTCGCCGCTGGCGACAAGATTCCGCGCAAAGGCGGCCTGGGCATCACTCGTTCCGACCTGCTGGTGATCAACAAGATCGATCTGGCGCCTCAGGTTGGCGCCTCGCTGGAGGTCATGGAACGCGACGCTGGCCGGATGCGTGGCGAGCGGCCATTCATGTTCACCAACCTGAAAACCCGGCAGGGTCTGGAAGCGATTACCGAGTTCATCATCCAGCGCGGAATGTTGGGCCCTGGAAAGGCGCTTTGACCTTCCCTTGACCGTATTCTTGCTTAACCTGAATTCCGGGTTCTCGCTGAGAAAGCGGGAGGCCTTCAGGTCCATTGCCGCCTCTGGCAAAAGCGACGATGAATCTGCGTATCGCAAGACGCCTCCCTCGCACATTTTGTCTGCCGAGTTCTGATTCAAGCTGAACGAGCGATTCCTGCTCGATACCGTTTCTTAGCAAGTTCAGTTGGCGGATCAACGCGAGTGCGGGATTAAG
>JAJHPN010000298.1 GCA_020890855.1 Candidatus Contendibacter sp.
AATTCCGGCAGGGTGAATTCTTTGGGCAGCAGATGGACGGCGATGTGGGTGTATTCCAACTTTGAGCGTAACCGCTCGGTTGCATCGGCCAAAATCCGGGCGTGATCGAAGGCCAGTTCGCAACCGACGCCATCGCCCTGCACCGGCGTCCAGCGCACCGTTTCCTGATTGGCTCGCAGCCGCACCGAGTCTGACGCAATCAGCGCAAAATACACCGTGGTGGCGGTCCAGCCGCGCGGGTCGCGGTCGTGGGAACCATAGGTCTTCAGTTGTTCCAGGTAGGGCGCCTCGACGCCGGTTTTCTCGACCAGCCGGCGCAGGGCGCACCCCTCGATGGAATTGTCCCGTCCTGGCTCCAGAAATCCGCCCGGCAACGCCCATTGCCCCTTGAACGGGGCTTCGCTCCTCCTGACCAGCAACACCCGCAGACAGTCCTCCCGGATGGTGAAAATCACTAAATCGACCGAAAAAAAGGGCTTCTCAGGCGGATCAGCGGGTGGAGGCTGCATTGCCCCCGGATCAGACGTTGCTGGATTCGTCATTTCAGTTCACTCCGACAAATACACCCAGGCTGAGGTCATCAAGGTTGAATACCCGTTGCCGTTCGTAATCCGTCAGAACCTGCCGCACTTGGCGCTGGATAAAACCAGGGTCCGGATCGCCAAAGTCCAGCATCATTTGCGCGACCGACAACACATCCAGCCGGTTGCCGGTTTCGGCGCTGACCAACGAATGCAGACCGTCGGTAGCGACGGCTATGGTCGGCAAGGTCGCCAGACTGAAGTTAAACAGGGTCGGGGAGTCAAACGGTTCCAGTCGGGTGCTGAGGCCGGTTTCGTTAAGACAGTGAATGGTCTGGGCTATGGCCGGATCGCCAATAGCCGCCTGATACAGGGCATGACGCTCCCGATTCAGCAGATAGGACAAGTAGTACGGGGCATTTTCGGCATACTCGATCTGGATGACGGTGGTTTCTCCATCAGCGCGACGAACGGCGATGCAACCATCCCCATAGAGATGGACGTACACCGTCGCCCCGTCGCACCAGGCCACGATCAGCGTGGTGTCGAGCACATCTTCATCAACGCCCAGATCCCGCGCTTGCCGAACCGCCCGGCGGATCACGCGCTGCCCCAGTCGCCAGTGACGAGCCACCCGCTCCGCCTCATCAGCCACCGGAAGCGCAAACCACGGCAACAAGCGCCGGGCGTTCAGCGCCAGCAACCGCGCGCCCAGATCGCTGTCCGGCGCTGCCGAACAGCCATCCGCCAGAATGACATACGGAAACGGCGTCCATCCCTGGCAAACATAGTCCTGGCAGTACAGATGCAGCCTGCCGATGGTGTAATGCGAATCGAGAGCAATCATCATGGTGGGTAGAGTCCGTGCGGCTCGGGACGCCGCGAAAGGCGCCGTCTAGTCTAGCTCAGCGCGGCGCGGCTGAACCCCGCCGCGCGGGCTGTTTACCGAACCGGGAATCCGAGCCGGCCCAAAACTTCAAGCTGTTGCCTGAGTCAGCACGTACAATTAATTTTTTACCGGATCCTGGGTGTTTTTTATGATCAAAAAAGTGTTCCTTACCCTGGTTGGCCTGCTGCTGTTGGTCGGGGCGCTAGCCGGAGCCAAGGTCTTCCAGTTCAAAACCATGTTTGCGGCGGGCGCCAGCATGGTTCCTCCACCGGAGACGGTCACCGCCACCGAGGTTAGACCGGATACATGGCAGCCGGTCCTGAGCGCAGTGGGTTCCGTCGCCGCCGCACAGGGCGTCATGCTCAGCGCCGAAGAAGCCGGCACGGTCAGACACATCGCTTTTGAATCGGGCGCGACGGTAAAAACTGGCGATCTGCTGCTGCAACTGGATACCTCGGTGGAACAGGCGCAACTCCGTTCCGCCGCCGCCGCCGCCGACCTGGCCCGCGCCAACCTGGCCCGCGCCCGTGATCTCCGGGCCAAAAATATGGTCTCCCAGGCTGACCTCGAAACCGCTGAAGCCCAAACCAAGCAGGCCGACGCCCAGCAGGACAACATCCGGGCGGTGATTGGCAAAAAGACCCTCCGGGCGCCCTTTGCCGGTCGAACCGGCATTCGTCAGGTCAATCTCGGTCAGTTCGTCAATACCGGCGACCCTATCGTCACTTTGCAGGCGGTTGATCCGGTTCATGTCGATTTTTTCCTGCCGCAGCAACTTCTTGCGCAACTCAGTGTCGGCATGACCGTGCGAGTCACGACCGATGCGTTTCCGGATCAGCGCTTTGAAGGCAAGCTGACTGTCATCAATCCGGAAGTGGACACGGCGACCCGTAACGTCCGATTGCAAGCAACGCTGGATAATCCTCAAGGCTGGTTGCGGCCCGGCATGTTCGTCAATGTCGCTGCCGCGCTGCCCTTGTTGGAGAAGGTGCTGATGATTCCGGCGACCGCCGTGCTGTATGCGCCCTATGGCGACTCAGTGTTTGTTATCGAAGAGAAAAAAGACGAGAAAACCGGTGCGATCAGCAAGGTGCTGAACCAGAAATTCGTCCATCTGGGCAAGACTCGCGGTGATTTTGTCGTGGTGGCTTCGGGACTTGAAGCCGGACAGGCCATTGTAACGACCGGCGTGTTTAAGCTTCGCAACGGCATGGCGGTGGTGGTCAATAACCAGTTGGCGCCTGATTTTCAGGTCGCGCCTAAACCGGTTAATTCATAAGGATTCGGGACTTTCGCTTTGTCCGTTCGCCCTGAGCGTGTTGAAAGGCGATTCACCATCGCTCCATCAAAGCATGAGTTGACGAATATAACCGCTAATCGTCAGCAACTGGGTTTTATCCAAGCGACCGATGATATTGCGAATTACCGAACCAATGATTTTTAAGGCGGCAGCCATGCTGAGATTGGCGGACTGGCGAACGACAAAACCCACCTCGGCCAACTGGAGCGGCTTGAGAAAGTAGTAATCCATCCCCGTGTCGGTCAATTCGACCACCAGATCGCCCAGCGCATTTCGGTACTTGGCGGGATCGTCGGCGTGCTCCAGCGTATCCAGTAATTCAAGTGTTTTGGCGTGGAGTGCCGCCGAATAGAAGAAGCGAAGGGAAGGCTGGGGCGCATTGCTCATGATGGATT
>JAJHPN010000165.1 GCA_020890855.1 Candidatus Contendibacter sp.
ACTGCTGGAGCCCATTGGCTACCTTCCGCCGGCTGAGGCCGAAGCAGCCGACTATCGCCGACTCACCGAGTCCGCCATGGCGGCGTGACTCACAGCAATCAGCCTCCGGAATTCCCGGGGCGGTTCAGCGGAGCTGCAAGAGATGCGCGAGGAAATTAACCATAATCCTTTTGTTGTCGGGATAGGAATGGCCGAGTATCTGCGCGACTGGCTGTTTAATCATATCCTGAAGACCGACCGGCAAATCATGGCAAAAGCCCCAGAGATGAAGTCATGTCGTGGATAATCGGCGCCGTCATTCACCGATGATTAAAGCCCTCACTTTCGACCTTGACGATACCCTCTGGGAAGTCTGGCCGGTGGTCGAACACGCCGAGCAATTGCTGTATGAGTGGCTGGCGGGACATTACCCCCGCATCGCGACGCGGTTCACCTCGCTGGAATTGCGCGAACTGTGCGACGAGGTTGCCGTGAACCAACCCGGCATTGCCCACGACCGGACCCGGCTGCGCAAGGAGGCGTTGCAACTGGCGGCGGGCCGGGCGGGTTATGCCGAATTCGATGTTGACGCTGCATTCGCGGTGTTTTTCGCCGCCCGCAATGCAGTGAAACTGTTCGCCGAGGTCCGGCCCACTCTGGAACGGCTGGCCCGGCGCTACCCTCTGGCGTCGTTATCCAATGGCAACGCCGACGTGCGGTTGATCGGACTGGATGACGTATTCGCCTTCTCGCTCAGCGCCATTGACGTCGGCGCCGCCAAGCCGGAAGCGCTGATGTTCGAGGAAGCCTGCCGGCGGTTACAGGCGTTGCCGGAGCAGATCGTTCATGTGGGCGATGATCCGATCCACGATGTCCAGGGTGGATTGGCCGCCGGTTTCCGCACGGTGTGGCTGAATCGCGCTGGTCGCGACTGGCCAGGCGGAGCGAGAGCAGATGCAGAAATCAGCAACCTGGCGGAGCTGGAGGCAGTGCTGGCGGTTTGGGAACAGCCGCGCTGAAAACGTGGGGGTTTTATTTTTCTGCGGAAAGCACGGAAATCAGGAATTAGCCATGCTCAAGGAACATGAAGAATCTGATTTATTTTGTATCTTTGTCTCGTCTTTTTCTATCGTTGTCCGCGCCTTCCGTGTCTTCCGTGGACCCGTCCTTCGTTACCACGGAATCGGCTGCCCATCCCGGAAAAATCCCCCGGTCGGCCCGCCATCCGGCAAGGTTGCCGCCCAGACGATGCCTGCGGCGCCTTGATCCACCGTCCGTTCAGCATGAGGCCCACCCATATCGGTGCGCACCCAGCCGGGGCAAACCGAATTGACCAGGATATTGTAGCCTTGGGTTTCCGCCGCCAGGATGCGGGTCAAGGCATTGAGCGCGGTCTTGGAAATCCGGTAAGCCGGCGATTTGCCTTCCATCTCGCTTAACTGGCCCATCCCGCTGGACAAATTGACGATCCGGCCATAGTGCTGCTGCTTCATCAGTGGAACCAGTTCCTGCGCCAGTAGCAGCGGTCCATACAGGTTGGTCCTCAGCGTAGTGGTCAGGGTTTCCAGACTGGCGGTGAAGACGCTGGCGCTGGCGGCTTCCTCGGAACCATGGCTATCGAGAAACACCCCGGCGTTATTGACCAGAATGTCCACCCGCCCGCACCGGCTGTGAATGAATGCGCCCAGCTCGGCAACGCTGGTTTCGGAAGTGACATCCAGCGGATGCAGCAGCACATCCAAGCCCTCGGCCTGCAACTTGTCCAGGGCCATTTCACCCTTGCCGGGATTGCGGCTGGTGATAATGACCCGGATGTCGCGTTTAGCCAGTTGCCGTGCTGTTTCCAGACCGAGGCCACGATTGGCGCCCGTCACTACCGCCACGGGCTTGGCGCTTTTATCGTTCATCATCATCTTCCCCTCAGCCGCCGCCTCGCTAATCCACGATGCTCGGCGCGGATTGGCGTTGCCTGTTGTTTTATTTACACCATTGTTGTAAATATTAACAGTATCTACGCAGTTAAAACAACAAGTCGTTGCAAGCAGCGCCCTCGCCGTTTTATTCCCGCCGCGCCCGGGCAAAGGCTTCAGCCAGCGCGCTCGGACGGTTTTCTGCGGGTGCGGGCGGTGTGGACGGACGCGATAGCCGTTCCCGTCGCCCGCGCCCAGCCGCCGGATCGGCGTTGCTTTGCCGAGCCGCTGCGTCCGGAACCGGATCGTTGAGCCGCATGGTCAAGGCGATCCGCTGCCGTTTCAGATCCACCTCCTGCACCTTGACCTTGACCACCTGACCCGCCTTCACCACTTCGCGCGGATCCTTGATGAAGCGATCCGCCAGCGCCGAGATGTGCACCAACCCGTCCTGATGAACGCCGATGTCCACAAATGCGCCGAAATTAGCGACATTGGTCACCACTCCTTCCAGCACCATGCCCGCTTGCAAGTCGGTCATTTTTTCCACGTCATCCTTGAACGCCGCAGTTTTGAATTCCGGGCGAGGATCGCGGCCCGGTTTTTCCAGTTCGGCGAGAATGTCACGCACCGTAGGCAAGCCAAACCGGTCATCGGTGAAGCGGGTCGGCTCCAGCGTCTGCAAAAATGCGGCGTTGCCCAGAATATCGTTCAAACCGCGGCCGCTGGTGGACAAAATCCGCTCGACTACCGGATAGGCTTCCGGATGGACCGCCGAGCGATCCAGTGGATCATCGCCGTTGACGATGCGCAGAAAACCGGCGGCTTGCTCAAAGGTCTTGTCGCCCAGCCGGGCCACTTTCCGCAAGTGATCGCGGCGACGGAACGGGCCGTTGGCGTCGCGGAATTCGACGATGTTGCGGGCGAGCGTTGCATTCAGCCCGGCCACCCGCGCCAGCAGCGGCGCTGATGCGGTGTTCACATCCACCCCGACCGCATTGACGCAATCTTCTACTACCGCATCGAGCATCCGCGCCAGCCGGCTCTGGCTGACATCGTGCTGATACTGGCCGACGCCGATGGCTTTCGGATCGATCTTGACCAGTTCCGCCAGTGGGTCTTGCAGGCGACGAGCGATGGAAGCCGCCCCGCGTAACGACACATCCACGTCGGGAAATTCCCGCGCCGCCAGTTCCGAAGCGGAATAGACCGA
>JAJHPN010000115.1 GCA_020890855.1 Candidatus Contendibacter sp.
GCAAGGTCTGGCCGGCCCGATCGACCAGCTTGCCGCCGTCTTCCACCTTGGCCACGCTATCAGTGATCAAGGTCTTGATCTCCTTGGCGGCGTCGGCGCTGCGCTGGGCCAGTTTGCGGACTTCGCCGGCGACCACCGCAAAGCCCCGGCCCTGTTCACCGGCCCGAGCCGCTTCCACCGCCGCATTCAGCGCCAATAGATTGGTTTGAAAGGCGATCTCGTCAATCACCCCGATAATGTCGGCGATCTTGCGGCTGCTGGCGTTGATGGCGCTCATGGCGCTGATGGCCTGATCGACCACCTGCCCGCCCTGTTCGGCCTGGGTGCGGGCGGCGCCGGCCAGTTGATTGGCTTGCCCGGCGTTGTCGGCGCTCTGCTTCACAGTCGACGTCAATTCCTCCATGCTGGAGGCGGTTTCTTCCAGGGCGGAAGCCTGCTCTTCGGTGCGTTGCGACAAGTCGCCGCTGCCTTGGGCAATTTCGCTGGCGGCGGAGCTGACTTGACCAGAAGATTGCGTCACCTGGCCAATAATCCGCCGCAATTCTTCGCCTAGCGTTTGCATGGATCGGGCTAAATCACCCGCTTCGTCCGGACGCTGGCGCAACGCACCGGAGACCTCCTGCGAAATATCGCCGCCGGCAAATTGATCGAGCAAAGCGACACTTTCCTTCAAGGGCTTCACCACGTTGTGACCGATGATCACCGCCAGCGCCAGCGCCAGCGCCACGCCGATCAACGTCGCCACCAGGTTGAACGTTTTGGTGAAGCTGGCTGTTTCCTCGGCTTTGCGGGTCGCGCTGGCTGCGGCTTTGTCGTTAATGTCCACCAGCTTATTGAGCAACTTTGCAGCCTTTTCAAACGATATGCCGTTGGTGACCAGCGCCTGCCGGTTCATCTGTTCTCGCAACTGGATGGCGCGGCTGCTCTCTTGGCGCAGTGGACGCATTAACTCGATAATTTTCAACGCATTAGGATAGAGATTCTGGGTAAATTCGCGCTCGGCGGTTTCTTTCTCACCGCGCTCAATCGCCTGCTTGATTTTCTCAACGCTGGCTAACAGCGCGGTGTTTAACGGCTGGATTTGTCGTAAACCCTGGTTGATAGCCGCGTTGTCAATCCTGATCTGATCCAGCCAGTTTGCACCACTTCCCGCCAGCAGCGTGTTCAGACGATCATCATTGGTGAGCGGCGCTCCGGATTGAAAATGCCGGGTTAGTACGGCAATCATTTTCCAGAAAGATCCACGCACCTCGTAAAGCGTCTTCAGTAATCCTTCCGGATCGAGAATGCCAATCGCCTCGAACTCGCGAACCTGCTTGACGTAGTCGTCGTGATCTTTTTCCCACTGAGCCCAGGCGGGCGCGAACAGCTTCCAGGTCGCTTCCTCTTCCGGGGTTTGCGGCAGGGGTTCATAAATTTTCCATGCCGCATCCGCCCGTTGCTTGGCGGCGACAAAGCGCTGGTGTTGGGCTTCACGCCCCTTGGCGTCCAAAATGGGGGATAACAGGACGTTCTCGCCGCTGTCTACAGCGGTTTGGGCTTCGCTGATGACCAGAAGCGCCTTCAGACTGGGTAATCGATTCTCGCCGATTTCCATAATGGACTGACTGCTCTGAGTGGCTCCATAGTAGCCGGTCAGCCCTAACATCAGAGCAATGACCGCGACTAACCCGAAACCCAGTCCGAGCCGTTTACCGATAGTCAGACGGAATGTGCTCATCATTGCTCTCCCTTATCAATTTTAGTTGGGCAGTAGAGTAGATTTGCTTAACTCAGCAGCATCTTGGCGCCGACCGCCGCCAGAAATACGGCGAAGACCTTTTTCAGACTGTCGGTAGGCAGGGTGTGAGCCAGCTTTGCGCCCAGCGGCGCGGTCAACATGCTGGCGAAAGCTACGCCGATCAGCGCTGGGCCGTAGACATAGCCCAAGCTCCAGGCTGGCAGATCAGCGGCGTTGAACCCGGTCACAATGAAACCGAGCGCTCCGGCCAGAGCGATGGGTAAACCACAGGCGGCTGAAGTCGCCACCGCCTGCCGCATGTGAATATTGCACCAAATCAGAAAGGGGACGGTCAGCGAACCGCCGCCGATGCCAACAATCGCGGAGAGCGCTCCGATGACGCCGCCCGTCACCGCCATGCCCGCTGCGGCAGGCAATTCGCGCTGCGGCGCCGGTTTTGCGCCAAAAGCCATTTGCGCCGAGACCATCAATACGAACACCGCAAAAATCTTGGTGAGCGCCGCGCTGGACAGTACATCAGCCACTGCCGCGCCTAGCCAGGCGCCGATGACAATGCCGGGCGTCAGTCGCCAGAACGCCGGCCATAGCACCGCTCCCCGCTGATGGTGGGCGCGGACTGAAGAAATGGAGGTGACGACAATACTGGCCAGCGAGGTGCCTATGGCTAAATGCATGATCAGCGCATCGCTTACCTGCTGGCGTCCGAAAATCCAGGCCAGCACCGGCACAATGATCAATCCGCCGCCTACCCCCAGCATTCCGGCCATAACGCCGGCGAACGCGCCTAACGCCAGATACAACAACAGGGTGGTCAACATCGCGTCCAAGAGAATGATCCTTGTGCAGTGAGTGGTTGTGGGGAGAAGCGGGCGGACGATATATGGTAGATTGCGCCGTGAAACGCGGTCGCGAAAAACATTATAGAGTTTATTGTAAAAGGGATTGCCGGGCAGGTCCCCTTCCCGATCAACTGATGATTCCGTGGCGCTCACTCGGCTACGGGCGGCGAAAGAACAAGCGAGGAGCAGGCGCAGGCATGAAAATTAAGAAGATTTGTGTATTGGGCGGCACGGGTTTTGTTGGCCGGCATTTGACCACGCGGTTGGCCAACCGGGGCTATTCACTGAGGGTGCTGACTCGGCATCCGCAACGGCATCGCGAAGTTGCAGTGCTGCCCGGCGCTGAGCTGGTTGAAGCGGACGTTCACAACCCCGCTGTCTTGCCGGATCAGTTTCGCGGCTGCGATGCGGTCATCAATCTGGTCGGCGTCCTGCATGAATATTCCAGCCAGCGCTTCGGCGCCGTTCATGCCGAACTGCCAGGCAAGGTAGTGGATGCCTGCCGGGCGACCGGGATCAAGCGCCTGCTGCACATGAGCGCGCTGGGGGCTGACGCCGCCAAAGGGCCAAGCCAGTACCTGTCCACCAAGGGCTCGGGCGAACAAGCGGTCATGGCGGCCCGGGATCTGGCTGTCACCTGCTTCAAGCCGTCGATCATCTTCGGACCGGACGATAACTTCTATAACCAGTTCGCCACCTTGCTCAAGCTCAGTCCGATCTTGCCAGTGGCGTGTCCGAATTCCCGATTCGCGCCGGTTTATGTCGAGGATGTAGCGCAAGCGTTCGAGACTGCGCTGGAAAATGACGCGACCATTGGCCACCGCTACGAGTTATGCGGGCCAAAGGTTTACGCCTTCAAGGAACTGGTGGAGAACGTCGCCCGGATGCTGGGCCTGAAACGGCTGGTCGTCGGCTTGCCCGATGGCCTGGCGCGGTTGCAGGGCAAGATCATGGGCGCACTGCCGATCAAAATTTTCAGCACCGATAACTACCTGTCCTTGCAGGTGGACAGCGTGTGCAGCCGTAATGGGCTGGCCGAACTCGGCATCACCCCGCACTCGGTGGAGAGCATTATGCCGATGCACTTTGCGGCAAAGCGCCAGCGCCGCCGCTATGACGCCCTGCGCCAGACCGCCGGGCGAGCCTGAGAAACTGCACCGCTTTCCGGTGGTTCTAAACAGTGATAAACCAGCGGTGGTTGGTGGCCGACTGTGAACCACATCCGTGACCCGGCCTGCTGCTGAGGAGAGCCATGATGCGTCTTGAATTCCTCATCATCGACCCGCAGAACGACTTCAGCGATGCGCCGGGCGCCGCCCTGCCGGTGCCGGGGGCCAGCGCGGATGCCGAACGACTGGCGCAAGCGCTGAACCGGTTAGGCGACCGGATCGCTGAAATCCACGTCACTCTCGACACCCACCAACTGGTCGACATTGCTCATCCGATCTTCTGGCAGGATGCTGACGCTCAACAACCAGCGCCCTTCACTCAAATCACGGTCGCCGATGTGGAAAACGGCGTCTGGCGGCCGTTCCGCACCGAACATCGGCAGCGGGCGCTCGATTATGTCCGGGCGCTGCGCGACAATGGGCGCTATACCCTGACCATCTGGCCGCCGCATTGTCTGATCGGAACTTGGGGACATGGGGTGATGCCGGTCGTGACCGAGGCGCTGCGTCATTGGGAAGAAACCGGTTTCACCCGGGTGGATTATGTCACCAAGGGCCATAATCCCTGGACCGAGCATTATTCGGCGGTGCAGGCCGATGTCCCTGACCGGGCTGATCCGGGCACCCAGTTGAATACCCACCTGATCCGAACGCTGGAACAGGCTGACCTGGTGGCGTTGTCCGGTCAGGCGCTTTCGCATTGCGTCGCCAACACGGTGCGCGATATCGCGGATTGCTTCGGGCAGGAAAGCATCCGCAAACTGGTTTTAATCGAAGACACCAGCTCGCCGGTGCCCGGTTTCGAGGAACTGGCCTGGCAGTTTCTGCGCGACATGAAGCAGCGCGGGATGAAATCCGCCAAAGCCGCCGAGTTTTTACGCGGATGAATCCCCGGTCGGTTCAGAAGCCGCGTGGCTGTGCCGCAAAGCGTGGAGCGCATGTATAAAGGGGAATGGTTCAACAGCATCAGCCACCTGATTGGCGCAGTGGCGGCGCTGGTGGGGCTGGTGATCGTAGTGGTGGAAGCCTCGTTGCAGGGTGATCCGTGGAAAATCGTCAGCTTCAGCGTCTACGGAGCCACCCTGTTCTCGCTGTACACCATTTCCACGCTTTATCACAGCTTGCAAGGCCGAGCGAAGCGCATTTTCCGCAAGCTCGACCATATGTCGATTTATTTGCTGATCGCCGGCACCTACACCCCCTTTACCCTGGTCACCCTGCGCGGGGCGTGGGGCTGGACCATTTTCGGGATTATCTGGAGTCTGGCGCTGTTTGGGCTGGCGCTTGAAACCCTGCCCCAAAAAAGCGGCCGGTTCCTGTCGATGGTGGTCTACGTGCTGATGGGCTGGCTGGTGCTGGTGGCGCTCAAGCCCTTGTTGGCGGCCCTGCCTGCCGCCGGTTTTTTCTGGCTGCTGCTGGGCGGGATTTTCTATACCGGCGGCTTGGCGTTTTTCTTTTTTGACGAAAAGGTGCGGCATTTCCATGGAATCTGGCATCTGTTCGTGCTGGCCGGCAGCATCAGCCATTATCTGACCATCCTGTTCTATGTGGCTTGAAGCGGCAGCGCCGGTTGCTCTCCATAATCTTCAAAAGCGGTTTTCGATGAACGCTCCATTGCCCGATCAGGATCAGTCTTCTGACCAGACAGCCTCTGCGCCGTTGCTCGAAGTCCGCGATCTGGCGGTGACCTTTGGCGCCATGCCAGCGATAAAACAGGTTTCCTTCACCCTCAATCGTGGCGAAACCCTGGCGCTGGTCGGGGAAAGCGGCTCCGGCAAGTCGGTATCGGCGCTTTCGATCCTGCAACTGTTGCCCTATCCCCACGCCCGGCATCCCGCTGGCAGTATCCGGTTGCGCGGCGAAGAATTATTGGGCGCGATCCCGCTCCGGCTGCGTGAAATTCGCGGCAATCAGATCGCGATGGTGTTTCAGGAGCCGATGACCTCACTCAATCCGCTGCATTCGATTGAGCAGCAGATCGGCGAGACCTTGACCCTGCACAAGGGTCTGAGCGGAACGCGGCGGCGGGCGCGGATCCTGGAACTGCTGAATCTGGTCGGTTTGCCCGATGCCGCCCATCGCCTGAACGCGCTGCCACATGAGCTATCCGGCGGCCAGCGGCAACGGGTGATGATTGCGATGGCGCTGGCCAATGATCCCGACATCCTGATCGCCGATGAACCGACCACCGCCCTTGATGTCACCATTCAGGCGCAGATTCTGAAATTACTCAAGGACTTGCAAGCCCGGTTCGGCATGGCGATCCTGTTCATCACTCACGACCTCGGTATTGTCCGCAAGATTGCCGACCGGGTGTGCGTGATGCGCCATGGCGCAGTGGTGGAAACCGGATTGGTCGCTGATCTGTTCGTCAACCCGCACCACGCCTACACCCGGGAATTGCTGGCCGCCGAACCAAAGGGCGAACCGCCGCCGGAACAGAGAGACGCGCCGGAAGTCATGGCCGGGGATGATCTGCGGGTCTGGTTTCCGCTCAAACGCGGGTTGTTGGGGCGGGTGACGGAACACGTCAAAGCGGTGGATGGGGTCAGCGTCAGCGTCCGGGAAGGGCAGACCTTGGGTGTGGTCGGGGAAAGCGGCTCAGGCAAGACCACGCTGGGACTGGCGCTGCTGCGGCTGTTGTCGAGCGAGGGCGCGATCCGGTTTGAAGGGCGGCGAATTGATGCCTTGCCCAACAAAATCCTGCGGCCCTTACGGAAGGCGATGCAGGTCGTCTTTCAGGACCCGTTTGGCTCGCTCAGTCCCCGGCTGTCGGTCGGTGAAATTGTCGAGGAAGGTTTGTTGGTGCATGGTCTGGCCGGGGATCGCGCCGCCCGCCGCGCCCGCATCTGTCAGGCGTTGGTGGAAGTCGGCCTCGATCCCGCCACTCAGAATCGCTATCCGCATGAGTTTTCCGGCGGGCAACGGCAGCGGATCGCCATTGCCCGTGCGCTGGCTTTGCAACCGCGCCTGCTGATTCTCGATGAGCCGACCAGCGCTCTGGATGTGTCAGTGCAGGCGCAAATCGTCGATTTATTGCGAGAGTTGCAACGCCGCTATCGACTCGCCTATGTATTCATCAGCCATGATCTGCGGGTGGTGCGGGCGCTGGCGAATCATCTGCTGGTGATGAAGAATGGGCGAGTAGTGGAAACCGGCCCGGCCCAGCAAGTGTTCGCCAAGCCGCAACATCCATACACGCAGGCGTTGCTGGCGGCGGCGCTGAATCTGGAAACCGGCCAATTTTTGGCCACGGAAGACCCGGAAAAAGCTAAAGGCTAAGGCCCCACTATCTTTCACCTTCGCGAGAATTGCTCTTGAACGACAGCAGCGAGACACCCCAACTGTCGCCCGGCGAGAATCAGGTCGCGTTATTCACCGATGGGGCTTGTTCCGGCAATCCCGGTCCCGGCGGGTGGGGGGCGTTATTGCGTTATGGGTCGGCGGAAAAGGAATTGTCCGGCGGCGAACCGGCGACGACCAATAACCGGATGGAAATGCTGGCGGTGATTCACGGCCTGGAGTCGCTGAAAAAGCCGGTATGGGTGCGAATTTACACGGATAGCCAGTATGTGATGAAGGGCATGACGGAATGGCTGGCGGGGTGGAAGCGGCGCGGCTGGAAAACCGCTGGCCGCCAGCCGGTCAAGAATATGGACTTATGGCAGCGACTGGAGACGGCGGTCGCTCCGCACCAGGTTGAATGGGAATGGGTGCGCGGCCATAGCGGCCACCCGGAAAATGAGCGGGTCGATCAACTCGCTCGGGCGGCGATTGATCTGAATCGCCGTCCCTGATGCAAACCAGCCTCATTCGGCATTTTGGCGCCGTCGCTGTTCCAGATAAAAGGTCAGCGCTAAGGCCCCGCCCCCGGCAATGAGTAAACTCAGCAGCAAGCCCAGATGTGCGGCGAGATGGGCAAAAAACAGCGTGTAAATTTGAATGATCAGGAAGGTTGCGCCATAGCCGGTCAACATCCGCATCGCTAATCGCGCTCCCAACCCAATCAAGGCGACATTCAATCCCGCCCATAACGCATTGAACACCACCAGTTCGGCAGCGCTGACTGAGTGCCACTGGTTACTCTCCAGGTTGAAATTGCCAAACAGCGCCAATAACCACAGCGCCATTTCTGCAAAAAACAATCCGGCGGATAGCCAGACCTTGCAGAACCCCCGGTACCGCGCCAATGCCCCGACTTCACTCTGCTGATGAATGACCGCCACCGCGATCAGCGCCATCGCCGCCAGCAAAAACCGTAGCGGGTAATTCATCCCGAACCAGTACGCCCCCCAACCGGAGGCGTAACCAGTGAAGCCGCCAAACCAGCAGAAAAACACCACCGCGCTCAAAATCAGCAGCAGCACATTTCGTAGTGCGTAACTCAGGCTGAGCAGCAGCACTAAATCAATCAGCAGCAACGCCGGCCAGTTGCCAGCACCCGTCGAATAAATCATCCCGACCGTGAAGGTCAGGCCAATCAGCAGCAGCCCGCCGAGCAATTCCAGACTCAGTCCGCTCCAGACCAGCGCCGGTCGGCTGTGCTTGAGCCATTGCCCGCCGCCGAATCCGGCCAGCATGGCGATGCCAAGCAAAACCGCCAGTTTGGTCAGGGTGAATTCGAACAACGTCCGGCTGATCAGCGCCAGTCCGGCCATCATGCTGATTGCGCCAAAGATCAGAAACCAGCGCCCCAGCGAGCGCCAGTCCCAGCCCTCGGTCGGATAGCGCGCCACCAGTTGCCCATACAGCGCCTCAGTCAGCGCCTCCTCGCGCAGCAGGGCATCCAGTTCCCGGCGAATCCGGCGGTTGCGGGAATGCGGATTCATGGCTGCCGCTCCGGTGAGCGCGCGTGCGCCTGCCGTTCAAAGCCATAGCCGAGCAGCATGGCCAGCGAACCGGCGATCAGAAAAAAGGTCCCGGCGGATAACCGATCCCAAAAATGCTCGAAAAAGCGGGTGTACAAATCAATGGACAGAAACACAATGCCAAACCCGGTGAAGCGGGCGTCATGCAACCGGGCGCCGGTGACAATCTGCGCGATCCCGGCGGCGGTAAAAATTAGCACCCAGTCCAGCGGCCGGCCAAACAGGGTCAGAAACCATAATGACAAGTTCAGATACAGTAGCCCGAAAATCAGGTACAGCCCACCGAAGCCAGCGCACCGCCGCAGCGGGCCACTTTCCAGTACTCGCTCATGCCAGAGACCCAGCAGGATCGTCGCCAGCGCCGCCACCGCCATCAGCCGTTCATCCTGGATGTTGGCGAAATACGCGCCATGCCCGCCGTAGGCGTGCCATGCGCCCAAACCGTGAAAAAGCAGCAGCAATGCCAGCAATAACGGCCAGCGGAGGTGGTAACGATAAGCCGTCAGAGCGCTAAGAATGCCGGTTAGCACCAGGATCGTGGGAATGGATCGACCATCGGCGTCGCCATTCAGAGCGATATTCAGCAACATGAAGGTTCCAAACGCCGCCGCCAGACTGGCGGTCACCAGCACTGATCCGGTAAAGGGATGTCGCCGTTGTAGATCGGTCGCCATCTGGACGCCAAACCGCCACAACCCGACCCCCACACCAGCGAGCAGCAAGGCAGCCAGCAGAGCTGATTCCGCCAGCGCGGCAATGGCGGCCAGCACCGCCAGCCCCAGTTGAAAGAGGGCGAACAGGCCGATCCATTTCAGTAGCGCGGCCAGGAAACGACCCTGTGTTTCATAACGCGGGAGGAGCGCATCCAGCAGCGGCCGGTCGATCAACCCCTGCTGATGCCAGTCAGTGACTTCACGGGTCAACACCTCATGGGTGATGGAACGCATGGCGAGGTCTCCTGGAACAAGAAGGCCGTCAAAATCCGGCCAGGTCGTCGTTATTGGTCATTCTGCTCAATCGCCGCATTGAGCGCCACCAACCCGGTTAGATTCATGTCCCCGACCAGTACGCCGGTGAAGCCGCCGGCTGGATCGGACAACGGCACGGCGGCGGTGGCGCAAAATTCACCGCTGGCGCTGGACAGGTACATGTTGGAAACGTAAGGCGCGGCGTTGCTGGCGGCCAATTGAAAATAGGGCGCCGCACTGCGATCCACGCCGACCCCGCCGCCCTTGAGCCGCCCCCACATGCCCGGATTCACCCAGTTAGGATAGCGTTGCACTCCTGCGGCATCCAGTTCGTAGATCAGCTCAAAAAATGGGTAACGTTTGAAGGCGTCGTCCAGATCGTGATGAGTCTGGCTGCGCGGTTGGCCGGCGATGTCGAGCAAAGCTTCAATGGCGCGCTGTTCCCAACGATACGCTGTCGCTTCGGTCGATGCGATGGACAGAAACTGCGGGGGATCCTCGTCGGTGGCGATGACGCTGCCCAGTTGCGCCTTGGCCAGCTTCTTGAGTTGTGCGACTCGCTCGCTGGCCGCCAGACTGTCAGTAATCTGGCCGCGCCGACCATCCACAATCACGACGGAAATGGCAGCGGTTGGATGCGGGCTGCCATCCTCGGTGGTGAAGTAACCCCGTTTCAGATCATCGCCGTCATATAAATAAGCAGCCAAATTCCGGAATGAAACCAGCAGGCTCCTCAGCACCTCCAGCAGATCGTCATGATCGCGGGGCGTCACGGCAATGAAATCATCGCCGCCGATGTGGCCCAGGTAGGTTTCCGGCAATTTGCGGAAGGTTTGCCGCAACACCTCGGCCAGCAACATGATCATCGCATCGCCCCGCACAAAGCCGTAACGGTCATTGAAGGCCTTGAAATGATCGAGATCGATGTAGACCAGCGCCAACGCCGGGTGCGCCCGCAACTGCAAATCCAGTGTGTCGCGCAGCACCGGTCCGGTGGGCAGGTGAGACAAGGGATGAACGCCCTCGCGGGGGTGGCCGC
Source organism: Candidatus Contendibacter sp. (assembly GCA_020890855.1). Classification (GTDB taxonomy): domain Bacteria; phylum Pseudomonadota; class Gammaproteobacteria; order Competibacterales; family Competibacteraceae; genus RXIV01. The sequence continues at coordinate 10,625 of JAJHPN010000115.1, forward strand.
TGAACAACTGCGCCAGCACTGGCCACGGTTCCAGAACGCCCAGATAGTCGCCGTTGCCGTCCACCACCACCCACGGCTGGGCTGGATCGGGATCGTGATACAGCCGGAACGCCAGCGCCCGGGCCGGCATCTGTTCCGGTAGAAGCTTGTCGAGCCATTTGCAGCGTTGTCCCAACCCGCCATCGCGCTGACGCCGCCGCACTCTTTGCCGGGTCAGATAGCCAATCGGTTTGCGCTGGTCCAGCACGATCAGGACCGGTTGGTCCCGATGCTCGCGAAAGTAATTTCGCGCCTGATCGGGACGAGCTTCCAGCGGCAGGGTAGGGATCGGCTCCACAAAATCCTGCAAGCGCACCATATCGGTGCGGGCGGGGCGGGAGACACTGTGCTGGGGCGGCAACGACCGAGGTAATGCAGGTTCCGGCGTGGGATGGCCAAAGTAATAGCCTTGGCCAAAGTGAACCCCCATCTCGCAGCAAACCGCGATATCTTCGGCCCGCTCCAGCCCTTCAGCGATGATCGCACAGCCCAGTCGCTGGGCCATCGAGATCAGCGCCTGCAACAGCGCCAGCCGGATTTGACTGCCTTGCACGCCCTGCACCAGACTGCGATCCAGCTTGAGAAAGTCCGGGCGCAGCTTGGCCAGCGCAGTCAGGCCGTTGTAGCCGCTGCCCACGTCGTCCAGAGCGATGCGAAAACCCCGACTTCGCAACTGGTCGCTAATTTCGACCAGGGCTTCCAGGTTTTCAACCTGCTCGCTTTCAACGATCTCGAACACCAGTTCATCGGGGCGGATTCCCCAGGCCGGCAGACTGAGCCACGGTTCCTGTTGCAAATCAAGCGTCAGCAGGTTGCCAGGCAAGATATTGATAAACAGCAGCCCGGTTCCGGGCAACAGCCGGGCCTTGGTTTGCAGGGCGCTCCGTTGGCAAGCGGCGTCCAGCGCGGCCAACCGGCTGGCGCGGGCCGCCAGGGTGAACATCTGCTCGCCGTTTAACAAGGCGCCATCCGGCGCGACGCCCCGACACAGGGCTTCGTAGGCGAATAACTGGCCGCCTCGCCCCAGATCGACAATCGGTTGCAAGTAGCTTCGCACGTACTGGCTCAGATCCCCCATGATCCAGGGGTAGCGGCAACGGGCCAACAAAACGGGCAGACTCTGCAAACCGGCCAGCAGCCCCAGGGGAACAACGTCCGCCGCACCGCCGGACTCGGTCAATACCGCCAATACTTCAGTCAAGGCGCTGCCCGGCAAACTGTCATGCAAGGATTCCAGCAGAGTGATGAGCGCGGGTTGGTCCGGGGCGGCAAAGCGCCATACGCCCGGCGCTGGGTGATGTCCGCCCCATTCAGTCCATTTTTCGGGCGCAGCGTCGGCGCAACGCACGAGCAGGGTCAGCGATGATGAAGATTCAGCCGGAATGGCGATCGGTGTGGTCATTGTGGCGATCAGAGGGTTGCGGATCGGGAGCAAGCCGGAAAATTAAGGCAAAGTTCATTCCGGGCAAACGGGTATGATTGCGGCGCAATGCACATAAACCCCCAAAGCCCACATTCGATCGAGTATAGCCTGCCATGACCGTCGGAACCCTGTACATCGTTTCCGCCCCGTCTGGAGCTGGAAAAACCAGTCTGGTTAATCAGCTGTCGGCGACAACGCCGGGCGTCGCCGTGTCGATTTCGCACACCACCCGCCCCCCCCGGCCCGGCGAGCAGGACGGCGATCATTACCATTTCACGCCGCCCGCCACCTTCGAGACGATGATCGCTGAAGGCGCGTTTCTGGAATACGCCGAGGTATTCGGTAATCGCTACGGCACCAGCCGCGCCGAAACTGAGGCGCAACTGGCCGCTGGGCTGGATCTGATTCTGGAAATCGACTGGCAGGGCGCCCGGCAGGTGCGAACGCTGCTGCCCGACAACCTGAGCATCTTCATTCTGCCGCCCTCGCGGGACGCTTTGCGGCAACGGCTGAGTAACCGCGCCCAGGATCACCCGGAGATCATCGACCAGCGTATGGCGGCGTCACTGGACGAACTCTCGCACTATGAAGAATTCGACTATCTGGTGATCAACGACGACTTTGCGGTCGCGCTGGACGCGTTGCGGGCCATCCTGATCGGCAACCGCCAGCGCCGGGTCGCCCAGTTGGAACGACA
>JAJHPN010000395.1 GCA_020890855.1 Candidatus Contendibacter sp.
GACTTGCGCACCCCATGGGCCGATGCGCTGATGGTGTTCACCGCCGAACTCGGCGATTACCCGGTGACGTTGCCGCTTAGTTTGACCGTGTTCGGCTGGCTGCTGTGGCGGCGCAATTCATCGGCGGCCTGGCACTGGCTGGCGGCGCTCGGCTTCGGCATGGCCACCAACCTGCTCTTCAAAGGACTCCTGCCCGTCGCTAGTCCTGCAGAAACCGCACAAGGCTTGATGGGTTATTCGTTCCCGTCCAGCCACGCCACCTTCAGCACCCTGGTTTTTGGCTTCCTCGCGGTGCTGATCGCCCGGGAGCTGCCGCTGGCCCGGCGCTGGATGGTCTATCTGGCGACGGCGTTCATCATCGTCCCCATCGCCTTTGCCCGGCTTTATCTGGGCGTCCACTGGTTGACCGACACCTTGGCCGGGCTATGCCTGGGATTGATCTGGGTCACGGCGCTGGGGGTAGCCTATAGTCGCCATCCCGGATCGTCCTCGATCCACTGGCGGGGATTGCTGGCCTACAGCGTCATCGCGCTGCTGGTCACTGATCTGTTACATGTCAGTCTCGACTTCCGCACCGATCTACAGCGTTATCAACCGCAAACGGTGCTGAAAACCTTGCCGCAGGCGGAGTGGCGACAGAACGGCTGGCGGCATTTGCCGCAACAGCGCAAGGATTTTCGGGGTAACCGCCGTCAGGATTTCGTGCTGCAATGGGCGGGGACTCGCGAGGATCTGGAGCAGCGGTTGCGGGATGCCGGTTGGCGGCCAGCCCCGCCGAGCTTGCGGAGCATGTTGCTGTGGCTCAGTCCGCAGGTAGCATTGCATGAGCTGCCAGTGTTGCCGCAAATCCACGATGGTCGCGAAGACGCACTGCGGCTGGCCTACTATGGCGCTGATCCTCATAGTCGCTGGGTGCTGCGGTTCTGGGATGTGGGGGTGCGGTTGCAGGAAGGCGATCTGCCGGTGTGGGCCGGCAGCGTGAGTCAACAAAAACTGGAGCCGCGCATGAACCTGTTCACCTTCGCGGTAGATGACCCGCAGACCCGCGCTCCGGCTGATTTGCTGGAGCCGGCCTGGCGGGGATTGAAAACCTGGGTCATGAAAGGCGGCAATCCCCAGGAACGCATTACCTTGATCGCGAAATGACGCTCCCGGTTTGGCCGGATTGCGCTGGAGGAAAAAACGCATGTTGCTGAGAACAGAAACGTCCGCCTTATTGGCGGTGGATTTTCAGGAGCGGCTGATGCCGGCGATTCACCAAGCCGATCAGACGGTCGCTCATGCCGCCTGGCTGATTCAAATTGCCCAGCGATTGGGCATCCCGGTACTGGCGTCCGAGCAATATCCACGCGGGTTGGGACCTACCGTAGCAATGATTCGGGACTTGCTGCCCGCAGATGCGATTATGGAAAAAACCCATTTTTCCTGCGCCGCCGAGCAGAGCTGCATGCGGCAAATCGATAGCTGTGGCCAGGTGCAATGGCTTCTGGTCGGGGTGGAATCCCATGTTTGCGTATTGCAAACCGCGCTGGAATTGCGGGCAGCGGGTAAAGAAGTCTATCTGGTCGCTGATGCGGTGTCCTCGCGTTCACCCCGCGATGTAGAACTGGCGCTGGAACGCATGCGATCTGAAGGCGTGCGGATTGTCAGTCGCGAAATGGTGGTTTTCGAGTGGCTGCATCAGGCTGGAACTGATTTATTCCGGTCAATCAGCCGGGAGTTTTTACGTTAATCTGGTAACTTCTCTATTTCAAGGCGCATTGCCGCAATATTCACTGTCCTCATGGATGGATTTTGAATAGATCATGACCCGCTGGAATCTATTACCCCATTGAATCGTTTACCCCCTTTCGAGTGCTTAACTCCCCATGTCTTTTATAACGACTCCTCTCCCGCGTCGTTCCTGCATTGCCGTTCGCGTTGGCTCTATTATGGTTGGCGGGGTTGCGCCCATTGTCGTGCAATCCATGACCAACACCGACACGGCTGACGTCGCAGCGACCGTTGTCCAGATTGCCGAACTGGCGCAAGCCGGCTCGGAACTGGTGCGGATTACCGTGAATAACGAGGCGGCTGCGGCTGCAGTTCCACTCATCCGCGACCGCCTGGCTGCGCGAAACTTCACCGTGCCGCTGATTGGCGATTTCCATTTCAACGGCCACCGCCTGCTGACGCAATATCCAGCCTGTGCGGAAGCCTTGGAGAAATATCGGATCAATCCGGGCAATGTCGGGCGGGGGAAAAAAAAGGATGAACAATTCGCTGCGATTATTGAGATCGCCTGCCGTCAGGAAAAACCGGTGCGGATCGGGGTGAATTGGGGCAGCCTTGATCAGGCGCTGGCGGCGCGGCTGATGGATGAGAATGCGGGTCTGGCGCAACCACAAACCGCCACTGAAGTGATGTATGAAGCGATGATTCGTTCAGCTCTGGACAGCGCCCAACAGGCTGAAGAAATTGGCTTGCGCCACGATAAAATTATCCTGTCCGTGAAGATGAGTGGAGTGCAGGATTTAATCGCGGTCTATCGTAAACTGGCGATGCGCTGCGACTATCCATTGCATCTGGGCTTGACTGAAGCGGGAATGGGCAGCAAAGGCATTGTCGCTTCAACGGCGGCGCTGGCGGTGCTGTTGCAGGAGGGCATCGGCGATACGATTCGGGTTTCTCTCACTCCGGAGCCGGGCGGCAGCCGGACTCAGGAAGTCCTGATCGCCCAGGAAATTTTACAATCACTGGAATTGCGTTCCTTTACCCCGGCAGTCACCGCTTGCCCCGGCTGTGGACGCACCAGCAGCGACTATTTTCAACGGCTGGCCCGGCAGATTCAGGATTATTTGCGCGAGCAAATGCCGGTTTGGCGCAGTCGTTATCCCGGCGTCGAGGACTTGAAAGTGGCGGTGATGGGCTGTGTGGTCAATGGCCCCGGCGAGAGCAAACAGGCCAACATCGGGATTAGTCTGCCGGGGACCGGTGAAATTCCGGTCGCGCCGGTGTATGTGGACGGCGAAAAAACCGTCACCTTGAAAGGCGAAACCATCGCCGCCGAGTTTCAGCACATCGTCGCGGCGTATGTGGCCCGGCGTTATGGTTAAAAAAGC
>JAJHPN010000367.1 GCA_020890855.1 Candidatus Contendibacter sp.
GGAATTCGCCCTCTCGCACCTGCAACGGTACGCCCGCAAGTTCCTTCCCTCCCACATCTTCGCCTACTACTCCGGGCGCAGCGAGCGGATCGAAGCCCTGTTCCAGCAGCACCAGCAGCGCTTCATCGACGCCCTCAACAACGGCAACGATGAACTGATGCGCCGCCTCTTCTACTGCCGCACCGCCTACAGCCAATTTGTCTTGCTCGCCTACCTGCTCAAGGACGATGAGGAATGCCAGCGCATCCTCTCCGATCTCAACATCGAAGAACTGGATTCCGTCCTCTTCATCCTGAAGCGCCCGTACTGGTTCAAGACGGATCTATCCGATGAGGTTCTCCGCGACGGCGACAACCGCTTCTGGTACGCCCGAGGCATCGTTCAGGAATTCCTCGACGAACTGTGGCAGGTCGCCGTCGCTCCCATCGACTACTCCGAAAACCGGTTGCTGGACTTCCGGGGCAGAAAAGAGAAGCAGGATCTGCTGTATCTCTATGTTCCCGACAAAGCCGCCTTGCAACGGCTGGCCGACCGGATCGGCGAACCGGCCCGGCTGTTCAAATATCTGGAAAGCACCTACATCTCCGACCTGATCGACGAGGTCCGCATCAACGTCAAACATCGGAACGTGGCCGGCAACATCAACTTCACCCAGCTTTCCGAAGGCGAGCAACAACTGCTCAACGTGCTGGGCCTGATGCGCTTCACTCAGGAAGACCAATCCCTGTTCCTCCTCGACGAACCCGACACCCACCTCAACCCCATCTGGAAGCTCCGCTACTTCGACGAAATCGAGAAAGTCGTCAGACTTCAAGATCAAACGGCAATGGGCGATTCCCAGATCATCGTCACCACCCACGATCCCATCATGATCGGCAGTCTGCGCAAGGAGCAGGTGCGGATTCTGCGCAAGACCCAGACCGGCTCGGTAGAGGTCGCCGAACCGGACATCGACCCGCAAGGCATGGGCTTCGCCGGCCTGCTGAAAAGCGAACTGTTCGGCCTGCGTTCGACCGTGGATAACGAAACGCTGCGCCGTCTGGATCGACGCAATTTTCTTTACGCCAAGGGTGATGAGCGAACGAAAGCAGAAGATGCGGAAATGGCGCGGCTCAGCGAAGAGTTGGCCGATCTCGGATTCGCCAAGGATTTCAAAGACCCGTACTACGCGCTGTTCGTGCAGAAAATGGCGAAACACACCCAGTTCCACAAGCAAACGCTGACCCCGGAAGAACAGCAGGAACAGGACGCCATCGCTGACGAAATCATCGACAAGATCCTCGCGGAGGAAGCGACGAAGTGAGATGGATCGACTTTGAGAACAAGAAACCGACAGATCCCTTTCCGGGCTGGACGCCTTGGTCGGTTGAGAAATGGCAATGCTGGCTTGACGAATCCGCCGATCTGCTGGCCAAGATGGCGATTCTGAACAATGAAGCAGAAACGTTAAGACATGCGAGCGAACAGGACGCCGCCGATGCGAAGATCAACGAACGAAACAAGCTGATCGACAACAACGGCTGGCATTGGGGAAAGCTGAAGCCTTGGCTGCTTGCCCTATCATATGGAAAATGCTGGTTTTCCGAATCTAAGGATATTTACTCGCATTACGAGGTAGAGCACTTCCGGCCAAAGAAGGTTGCGAAAAACCTCGATAACAGCGTGCGGGACGGATACTGGTGGCTCGCATTCGAGTACAGCAATTTCCGTATCTGTGGGAATGTCGGCAATCGCAAGAAAGGTGGCTGGTTTCCTCTACAAAGCGGATCACTGTGCTCAAGTTATGCCCATCAATGTGAAGAATCGGAATCGCCGTACCTCCTTGACCCCACCGATCCAGACGACGTCTGCCTTGTTGCGTTTGACGAGGAAGGCAAAGTGATACCCGCACCGGGAGCCTCCGAATGGGAAGCCCGGCGCGTTGAAATCTCCATCGACCGCTTGAAACTCAACGCGCACGAGGCGCTGACAGAGGCGCGCAAAACCGTATGGCAAGTGGTTTGTCGCGAAATTGAAGGCTACCTATCAGCCAAGGCAAGATGCCGCTCGGGGTGCAATCCCGCAGCCAAGGAGAAAGTTCGCAAACATGCTCAAAGTATTCGCGAGATGGTCCAAGCAGAGGCTCCGCTCTCTTCAGTAGTACGGTGGTGTCTGAGCTTCCGTAATGATCCCCAACTCCTTCGCCTTGTCTCTTGACGGAATGCAGGTTTGTCGCCGAGGCGAACCGTCATTAGCAAAAGCATCATGTGGGGTAGCCCCTCGATCCAGCGTGCTTAATCAAGGCGTTCTGGTTCCGATGTTGGGGGTCGCCGTTGGCGACGGTCGGCGCAGGTTATCGATCAGAATATAGAAGCTGATTAAGAGCACCCACAGCGGGAAGACCATCAAAATCCCCTCAATGTAGCGACTGATCAGTAGAAGGAGCAGCGCCACCGCATACCCGAGGAACGCGATCCAACGGGGAATGAATCGGGTGTGGAGCGCGAGGGTGGACGTGGTGATCATGAAAACCCCGGCCATCTTGATCGCGTAGATATTCATGACTTCATACGCGATGGCGCGGGCGGAGGTAAAGGTAGTGGAGCCGATGATCCCGCTGGGGTCCGCTGTGTAAGCGATGATCAAACCGCCCCCCATCGCCGCCGACATAAACAGCATGGCGAGGAACAGCAGCCCGCTGCCGAGAAAGACAGTACCGAAGAAGCGGTCTTCCCGCTCTCCCAAACGGTCGCGCAGCACCCCGATGAACCACAGGAAGGCGATGCCGGCGAATGGCAGCAGGTTCAGCGCCATCGCCACGTTGTTGGCATTCGTCTTCAGCCACGCCCCAGCTTCCAGCGGATCGGCCGGGATCGAGCGGCGCAGCAGTAGAAAACTGATGATCAGCAGGACCGCGAACAGGATGCCAGCGATGGCGGCGGCGCGGGGTGCTCGTAAGCGTTCAGCGGGCAAGTTCGATTTTGGCGGCATCATGTTTTCCGTAGCACTGAATATGAATGGGTTGCCGGCGACGCGCACGATGAACCGCTCGCCGAAGCCGGCGTCGAAAATCAGTTCCGGGGGAACCCGCGAATCGCTACAGCCCAGGATCGTGGCATAA
>JAJHPN010000011.1 GCA_020890855.1 Candidatus Contendibacter sp.
CCGGAGGCTATCGTTATGTCGCTTATCCCACCCGTAAACTTGGATGCCAATAGCGAAACAGACCCAGTCTCCGATCGTTCCCGACGCACATTCCTTGCCGGACTGGGCATCCTGCTGGGGAGCGGACTGGTTGCAGCGCCGCTCATGGCTACCGCCGCCCGCTGGACCGAACCGCCACACGTCCCCCATCCCATCCCATCCCGTGCCCCGACCATCTCACGCCCGCAACCCCGGTCTGAGATCATCACCCTCAACGCCACGATTCTGCGCTACCTGAGCGATCTACGCCGGACGGGGCGACTGGCCGCCAACGAACGCACCGCCTGGCTGGTTTACGACTTCACCAGCCAGCGTTACCTGGCCTCGATTAACGCCGACCTTGCTTACCAGAGCGCCAGCATGATCAAGCCATTTATTGCACTGGCGTTTTTCAATAAGGTTCGAGAGGGAACGCTTCAGTACACAGCGTATCACCGCACCCGGATGGAGGCGATGATCCAGCGCAGCGATAATCAGGCCACCAACTATTTCATCGCCCTGCTGGATCAAACCAGCCGTCGTTCCGGCCCTGCGGAAGCGGAATACACCCTCAAGCGGCGGCAACCGCACATTTTCCGGCACACCCGGATCGTTGAGCGGATTCCCGCGGGTGGTCGTTCCTATCGCAATCGGGCTTCGGCGCTGGATTATCATCGGTTTCTGATGGCGCTCTGGTACGAACAATTGCCCTATGCTGCTGAACTCAAGCGGTTAATGCACCTGCCCAACCGTGACCGCATCTACACCGAAGCCGCTGGGGTGGCGCGGCAAACCCAGGTCTTCGACAAAACCGGCACCACCGCCCAGCTATGCGGAGACATGGGCATTCTGGTCGCTCGGGGCCGCGATGGCCGCAGTTATCCCTACACCTTCATCGGCATCATCGAAAAAGGCCGTTCCGCCCGCGATTATGGCGGCTGGAAAGAAGCTCGCGGCGACGTGATTCGGGCGGTCTCCAGCATCGCCTACCGCCATCTGCGTCAGATGCATGATCTGGTTTGAATCAGCGTCGGCTCCGGGATGGTCATCAAGGGTCGGCTCTGGCAGGGATGACTGACCACACCGCTTAACGCGGCAACAGTTCCAGCCCATTCGGCTTGACGTTCGGAGTTACGGGTCCCGCATAGAGCGGGCCGAAGCGACGGATTTGGCGCATATCGATAATCAAGTCAAATAACTGGTCTTTCAGCGGCGGCTGGATCCCTGCCTGCAACTGGTAATAGCGCTCGCGGTCGGTCCAATCCGGGAAACGCTGCCGTATCAGATGCTTGAATATTTCCTTTGGCGCCCAGTCGGAGCCGGCCACCAGCGCGCCGCTGGTCGACAACGCGCCAAACTCATCGTGGTAGGAAATTTCAGCCGGACTGTCTTCAGATAGCGGTTGCACGAAATAAATCCGCAACGGCGGTTCACGCGGCACGATCCGATCCGCAATACGCTGAAGGATCTGCAATTCCTCGCCTTGGGGCAACGCGATCAGGAAATAGGCATGGTCCCGCGCCACGACGATAGCCATTGTCAGCAGGATCGAGTAACCGGAGACTTCGATGATCCGGCCGACTCGGCCCGCCAGACTGCACAGGTTTTGCCAGGAGAGGGTCAGAAAGATCAACACCACCGCAGTAAGCGCAAAGATGGTGCGATAGGTGGCGAAGCGCTCCGCCGCCGCCAGATTCGCCACCAGCGCCGTAGGCAGCAATATCGCCAGCAACAGCAACCAGAAACCGCCCGCCCACCCGCCGCGGCGCCACCCTTCTACACCCAGGCCCGCCGCCAGCAGCAACGCGGTGATCCAGGCGCTCACGGTGTACATCGTTCGAGTCGCCCCGCCGTCATCGTTCAACACCAGCAGATTGAGCGCGTTGAGCAGCGGTTCGCGCAGAAACCACCCGAGTTTGCCGACCGGATCGGCCTCGAAGGCGATCCGGTTCGATGCCGTGAATACCCCAGCGACATAACTCAGTTTCATGATCAGAAAAGCGACGGCAAGACCGGCCGCCACGATAGCGAGATGGACGCCCACCCAGCGCAGGCGCGCCAGCGGTGGTTGTCCACGCAAAACGGGCAGAACGGCGGCGATACCCACCAGATACAGCAGGCTATTGGGCTGATAAATCAAGGCGCTGGCGGTAACGAGCAGCACCGCGCCGGTTCGGCGCAACCACGGGTAATCCTCACGGTTCGCATTGGCCAGCGCAAACCCGCCGAGCGCCAGCAGCGCCGCCACGGGGTAAGGCCAAGCGGTGGCCCAGCCGGCCACGATCTGCGCGGCGGGAGCCAGCACGGTCATCGCGGCGGCAAACCCAGCTGCCGGCCAGTGCCAACCCACGCGCAACAGCAGGCCAAACAGAGCTGCCGCCGCCAATCCCAGTCCCGCCGCGCCCGCGAGGCGCAGCCATTCCAGTCCGGCAATCTCGTCAATGTGTTCAAAAGAATATTGCAACAGCCAGCCGTAGACCGGTCGGGCGTGCGAGGCGGTGAACTGGAGAATTTTGCCCGGCTCCTCATGCGCCTCGCGCAGATTCGCGTAGTCATCGCGCAGGCCAAAGTCGTGGAATGTGGTGTTCCAGTAGGTTGCCAGCGGCAGTAGCAACAGCAACAACGCAATCGCCCAGACAAGATGGTTTTTTTTTATTGTTTTCATCGACGTCCCACATTGCGAAAAAGGATATTTTGCCGAATTAGCGCCTGTTTTGCACTGGAACGCTATCCGAGAGCGTAGTGCTCAGTAGCTTGATAATGTGTTCGGGATATCCTGAATTCTTCCTGAAAGTCAGTATTTCAGATCAAAGTGATGCGCATTCCGCATCAGTCCTTCGGTCAACTAGCGCGATTGCATCGTGTATAAATCGTCATACGCTCAGTACGCTACCATTCTGCGCATTAATCGAGACCAGCTATCCAGCTATCTAGCGCGCTACTCCCGTAGTGTTTGCCGCAATGGTTAGCACTGGCTCAACGCTGATTTGTTGAGCGGTCACTTAGGCTGTGAACAGCGATCCACCAGATACACGATGGAGCGGTAATAGCGTCCGCT
>JAJHPN010000031.1 GCA_020890855.1 Candidatus Contendibacter sp.
GGGTCGTGATCGGCGGCGATGGCCAGGTCACTCTCGGCAACACTGTGATGAAAGGCAACGCCCGCAAGGTGCGGCGGCTTTATCAAAACAGGATCATCGCCGGATTCGCCGGCGGCACCGCTGATGCATTTACCCTGTTTGAGCGCATTGAAGGCAAGCTGGAAAAGCATGGGGGCAACCTGACCCGCGCTGCGGTCGAACTGGCCAAGGACTGGCGCACCGACCGGTTGTTGCGGCGGCTGGAGGCGTTGCTCATTGTCGCCGATCTGCACAATCTCCTGATTCTGTCCGGCTCCGGCGATGTGATCGAGCCGGAACACGATCTGGCGGCCATCGGCTCCGGAGGCGCTTATGCCCAGGCCGCTGCCCAGGCGCTGCTGACGCACACCGACCTTGATGCCCGCGCCATCACCGAGCAGGCCTTGAAAATCGCCGCTGGCATCTGCATTTACACCAATGAAAATCTCAGCTTTGAAGAACTGGCGGGCGCGTGAACTGGCTTGAATCCGTCGTCCTGTCTCCGTATCTCCGTATCAGCCGTGGATGGTAGCCTTGCCATGTCAGAGATGACCCCCCGGGAAATTGCCCAGGAACTGGACAAACACATCATCGGTCAGGACGCCGCTAAACGCGCTGTGGCGATTGCGCTGCGCAACCGCTGGCGGCGGATGCGGGTCGATCCGGAACTGCGTAACGAAATCACCCCCAAAAACATTCTGATGATTGGCCCGACTGGGGTGGGCAAGACGGAAATCGCCCGGCGGCTGGCCAAACTCGCCAATGCGCCCTTCATCAAGGTTGAGGCCACCAAGTTCACCGAAGTCGGCTATGTGGGTCGCGATGTGGAATCGATCATTCGCGATCTGATGGACATGGCGGTCAAAATGGTGCGCGAGGAGGAAATGCAAAAAGTTCGGGATCGGGCGGTAGATGCGGCGTATGAGCGGGTGCTGGACACGCTGTTGCCGCGTCCGCGCAGCGTCGGCTTTGCCAATGAACCGCCGCAGCCCGATCATTCCAGCACCCGGCAGAAAATGCGCGAGCGCCTGCAAAATGGCGATCTCGACGACCGCGAGATCGAGATTGAATTGTCTGTCCGTCCGGTTGGGGTCGAGATCATGGCGCCGCCTGGCATGGAAGAAATGACCAGCCAGTTACAAAGCCTGTTTCAGAACCTGAATACGGGTCGCACCCGCACCCGCAAGTTGAAGGTCAAGGACGCCCTCAAGCTGCTGGAAGAGGAAGAGGCGGCCAAGATGATCAATGAGGAAGAACTGAAGCTGCGGGCGCTGGCGGCGGTTGAGCAGAATGGCATCGTGTTTATTGACGAGATCGACAAGGTCGCCAAGCGTGGCGAATACGGCGGCCCGGATGTGTCCCGCGAAGGGGTGCAGCGTGATCTGCTGCCGCTGGTGGAAGGCTGCACCGTCTCCACTAAATACGGCATGGTTCGCAGCGATCATATTCTGTTCATCGCGTCGGGCGCCTTTCATCTCGCCAAGCCTTCCGATCTGATTCCTGAATTGCAAGGCCGCTTGCCGATCCGGGTTGAACTCAGCGCCCTGAGCACCGAAGACTTTGTGCGGATTCTGACCGAGCCGGACGCCTCGCTGACCGAGCAATATGTGGCGCTGCTGAGTACCGAAGAAGTCAAACTGGAGTTCGCCCCGGACGGGGTGCGGCGGATTGCCGAGGTCGCCTGCCAGGTCAACGAGCGCACTGAGAACATCGGCGCGCGCCGGTTGCATACGGTCATGGAGCGGCTGCTGGAAACCCTTTCCTTTGACGCGCCCGACCGGGCGGGCCAGGCGGCCATCGTGGATTGCGCCTATGTCGACGCACATCTGGGCGAACTGATCAAAGACGAAGATTTGACCCGCTACATTCTGTGAGGGCTGGCGCCATGAGTATTCATCCGACTGAAATCAAGTTGCATCAGGCTTCGCGCGTGCTGGAAATCGCCTTTGACGATGGGGCGCGGTTCGAGTTGCCTTGCGAATACCTGCGGGTGTTTTCGCCCTCCGCCGAGGTGCGCGGCCACAGTCCCGCCACCGCCACCCTGGTGACCGGCAAGGAGAACGTCAACATTACCGCGATTGATCCTATTGGCAATTATGCGGTGCGGCTGGTGTTCGATGACGGCCACGATAGCGGCCTGTATTCCTGGAACATCTTTTACGACCTGGGCGCCAACCGGGAGAGCCACTGGCAGGATTATCTGCGCCGGTTGACCGAAGCCGGCGTTCAGCGCCAAGCCTGATTCCCTCCCACTTCGCACTTTAATACGCCAATGGAACCCTCCGAAACGACTCATTTCGGCTACCAAACCGTGGCCGCTGACGAGAAAGCCCGCAAGGTGGCCGGCGTCTTTGATTCGGTCGCCGACAAATATGATGTGATGAACGATCTGATGTCGCTGGGCGTTCACCGGTTATGGAAGCGATTCGCCATTCGTCTTGCCCAGTTGCGACCCGGCGAGCGGGTGCTGGACCTGGCGGGCGGCACCGGCGATTTGACCAACCGGATGCGGCCACTGGTGGGCGCGGATGGATGGGTGGTGTTGTCCGACATCAACGCCAGCATGTTGGGCGAGGGGCGCAAGCGGCTGCTGGACGAGGGCGCCATCGGCAATGTGGCTTACGCACAAGTAGATGCCGAACAACTGCCGTTTCCTGACAATACCTTCGACTGCATCACGATCGGCTTCGGGTTGCGGAATGTGACCGACCAGCTGCGGGCGTTGGCGGCGATGCTCGGCGCGCTCAAACCGGGTGGACGGATCATCATTCTCGAATTTTCCCGACCGCTCGCACCAGGACTGAAGCCGGTTTATGACCTGTATTCCTTCAAGGTTTTGCCGTTGCTGGGCAAGCTGGTGGTCAATGACGCTGATAGTTATCGCTATCTGGCCGAGTCCATCCGGATGCACCCCGATCAGGAAACCCTGTTGCAGATGATGCAGGAGACCGGATTCGAGCGCTGCCAGTACTTCAACCTGGCGGGAGGCATTGTCGCCGTGCATCGCGGCTACAAATTCTGATGGCCGCCATGCTTTCGCCCGCGATGATCGCCG
>JAJHPN010000433.1 GCA_020890855.1 Candidatus Contendibacter sp.
CCAGGGCGCGGATGCCTTCCATCGCTTGCGGATTCTGCTCATGCCAACGAATCACCTCCGCCGGATCCTGATAGCTGGCGGCAACGGTTTCCAGATGCGTTCGCATCCGTTGCTCATCCGCCTTGATCTCCTGCGCCACCGCCATGTGGGACAGCAGCAAACCCAGCGCCACCCGGCGACGGGCCTCGGATTCGAATAACTGGGTCTTGAGTTGCCGGCTTTTTTCATCCTGAGAGTTGGCCGGGAAATACATCTGGCGCGCCAGACTCTCGATCTCGGCATCAATCAACGCTTGCGGCAGCGGAACTGGGTTGGCGGTCAGCAGCCCATGCAGCGCCTGGCGCTTTACCGCCGCTTTGATGCCATCCCGCAGTTCGCGTTCCATATTTTCACGCAATGATTGCCGCAAACCGGCCACGCCGCCTTCCTTGACATCAAAGCTTTCAGCAAAAACGTCATCCACTTCAGGCAGGCAGGCTTCCTCGACAACATGGACCTTGACCTGGAAATGCGCGGTTTTGCCGGCAATATCCTTGGCGTAGTAATCCTCCGGAAAGGTCAGATCGAACCCGGTTTCTGCGCCGGCGCTCAAACCGACCAACTGGTCTTCGAAATCCTTGAGCATGGAACCCTTACCCAAGACGACATTAACGTTTTCACCTTTGCCGCCAGGGAACTCCTGTCCATCGATCTGGCCGTTAAAGTCAATGCGCAGCTGGTCGCCCTGCCGCACCGGACGATCCACCACATTCCAAACCACCCGCTGTTGGCGCAAGGTCTCGATCATGTCGTCCACATCCTGCCCGGTCACTTCGGCTACAGGCCGCTCGACCCGGATGTTTTCAAATCCGGCAACTTCGAATTCAGGCATGATCTCGAAGGTGGCGCTATATTCCAGATCTTGTCCTTCCTCCAGATTTTTGGATTGAATGGTTGGACCACCCAGCGGATTGAGTTTTTCTTGAATCAGCGCCGCTTCCAGACTGTCCTTCATTAATTCGGTGACCGTCTCATACCGCACCTGGTCCCCATAGATCTTTTTGAGCAGCTTCAGCGGCACTTTACCAGGACGGAAGCCGTCCATTTTGACTTTTCGGGACAAAGACTGCAACCGGTTCTGGATTTCTTCGGTGACTTTTTCAGCGGGCACCTGCACGGTAACCCGGCGCTCCAGATCGCTCAGCGTCTCAACTGAAACCTGCATTGCTACACCTCAAGGCTGTTAATCGTTATCAGGTCAGCGAACCACCCGGCGGCGCCGTTGTGTGCGGTCCGCAAGGGATAGTCCGGGCGTACCCTGTGACTGGTGCGAAAGGCGGGACTCGAACCCGCACGGGTTACCCCACTGGAACCTAAATCCAGCGCGTCTGCCAGTTCCGCCACTCTCGCGCATGATGAGGCCCTTAGTCGAAAAACCAAGGGTGTCTTCGAATTAGCCACCGTTGCTGGTTTTTCAGTATACAGCACGACAGCACACGCCGGAACAGGAATGCGATTGACAGCAGGCGGGGATAAGCAGCGCAGAAGGGTGAAGATGGTGGGCCGTGTAGGACTCGAACCTACAACCAATTGATTAAGAGTCAACTGCTCTACCAAATTGAGCTAACGGCCCATAAACCAGTTACACCATGAACCCAGAATTCATACCGGAACAAAGTTTTGAAGCTGGGGTGGACGATGGGACTCGAACCCACGACGACCGGATCCACAATCCGGGGCTCTACCAACTGAGCTACGCCCACCATTGACGCCTTTGGACCAGCCGGGAGTTTGGCGCGCCCGGCAGGACTCGAACCTGCTACCCTCAGCTTAGAAGGCTGATGCTCTATCCACATGAGCTACGGGCGCAGCATTGTAGCAACAACTGAAGCGGCTTCTGTCTCATCCGCCAGTGGTCGGGGTAGAGGGATTCGAACCCACGACCCCCTGCTCCCAAAGCAGGTGCGCTACCAGACTGCGCTATACCCCGTCGATGTCAAGCTGATGCCTGGCAACCCGCCACTTCCATGCGGGAACGACCATTCTATTTTCGAGACCTTGTGCCGTCAAGTCGGTTTTCAGTTTCGCCCAAGATAATTACGTTGGATCCACAGATCCGTTTAGCGACTGGCCGCGATAACTGCAGATTTGGATAAGTTCCCACCATGGTTGGCTCCCATCTTGGGAAAGTATTTAAGGCTCAAGGCCAAGGTTAAAGGCGCGATGTCTCCCGCCATGTAACCTTGAACTTTTAGCCCTCCCCTCAAGCCAGCGGCAGGACCGGCAACTGTTTCAGTTTCCAGATTTCCGCGTTGTACTCCAGCATGGTGCGGTCAGTGGAGAACTTGCCGCTGGAGGCGGTGTTAAGAATGCTCATCCGGGTCCAGCGCTCCTCATCCTGATAGGCTAACGCCGCCTGGTGCTGGGCGTCGATGAAGCCCCGGAAGTCGGCAATGGTCAGCCACGGATCATGCGGACTGGTCAGCGAGTGCAGGATCGGATCAAAAATGCCCTGCTCGAACTGGTTGAAATGGGCGCTTTCCAGCAGATGCATCACCCGGGCAATATCCGGATCGCTGTGAATGATCCCCACCGGATTGTAGTTCTGCCGCTTCTCCTCCACTTCCTGCGCGGTCAATCCGAACAGGAAGAAATTTTCTTCGCCGCATTCCTCGCGAATCTCAATATTGGCGCCGTCCAGAGTGCCAATGGTGATTGCGCCGCTCATCATGAACTTCATGTTGCCGGTGCCGGACGCTTCCTTGCCAGCAGTCGAAATCTGCTCGGACAGATCAGTGCCGGGAGCGATGATCTCCATCGCTGAGACCCGATAGTTGGGCAGGAACGCCATTTTCAGCAGGTCGCCGATGCCAGGATCATTGTTGATGACACGCGCCACGTTGCAGGCCAGCTTGATGATCAGCTTGGCCATGAAATAACCGGGAGCTGATTTGCCGCCAATCAGCACACAGCGCGGGGTCCAGTTGGCCGTATCGCCGCGCTTGATCCGGTCGTACAGGTGGATGACGTGCAGGATATTGAGCAACTGGCGCTTGTACTCGTGAATGCGCTTGACCTGTACATCAAACATGGCCTTGGGGTTAAAGGCCACGCCGCAATCGGCTTCGACCAGGGTCGCCAGCCGCACCTTGTTGTCGAACTTAACCTGCCGCCACTTGGCCTGGAATTTGGCGTCCTTGGCGTATGGCGTCAGCTTTTGCAGCTCGTCCAGATGGGTGACCCAGTTCGGGCCGATGGTGTCGGTGATCAGCGTGTTCAGGCCCGGATTGCACCCGGCCAGCCAGCGCCGCTGGGTGACGCCGTTGGTCTTGTTGTTGAACTTGTGCGGCCACAGTTCGTAGAAGTCGCGGAACAGCCCTTGCTTGAGCAGCTCCGAGTGCAACGCGGCCACTCCGTTGACTGAAATGCTGCCGACAATGGCCAGATACGCCATCCGGATCTGCTGCTCGTAGCCTTCTTCGATCAGCGACATATTGCGTTGGCGATCAATGTCGCCCGGCCAGCGCCGCGCCACCTCGCCCAGAAATTGGGCGTTGATCTCGTAAATCACGTCCAGCACCCGTGGCAGCAATTGCCGGAACAGCCGCACCGGCCAGCGCTCCAGCGCCTCGGGCAACAAGGTGTGGTTGGTGTAGGCCATCACCTTGCTGGTAATTGCCCAGGCTTGATCCCAGGTTAGGCCATGTTCGTCCATCAGCAGCCGCATCAGTTCAGCGACGGCGATGGTCGGGTGGGTGTCATTGAGCTGGAAGCAGTTCTTGGCGGCAAAATCGCTGAAGTCCTCGCCGTGAACCCGCACCCACTGCCGCAGCACATCCTGCAAACTGGCCGAAGCCAGGAAATACTGCTGGCGCAGCCGCAGTTCCTTGCCGCTCTCGGTCGAGTCGTTGGGGTAAAGCACCATGGTGATGTTTTCCGCCATGTTCTTCGCGCCCACCGCTTCGGTGTAGCTGCCGGCGTTGAAATCGTCGAAATCAAATTCGTCCGTCGCAGCGGACGACCACAGCCGCAGGGTATTGACCGCGCCATTCTGATAACCGGGAATTGGCACATCGAACGGCACCGCCAGCACGTCATGGGTATCCACCCAGCGCCAGCCCATCGTGCCATCGGCTTTCATGTAGCCTTCATTGCGCCCGCCGAACTTGACCCGCTGGGTATATTCCCGGCGCTCCAGTTCCCAGATGTTGCCGCTACGCAACCAGTGATCCGGGTCTTCAACCTGGTGGCCGTTCTCAATCCGCTGGCGGAACATTCCGTAGGCGTAGCGAATCCCGTAGCCGACCACTGGCAGGCGCAAGGTGGCGCAACTGTCCATGAAGCAGGCCGCCAATCGTCCCAGACCGCCGTTGCCCAACCCGGCGTCATTTTCGCATTCGGTCATTTCCTCCAAGGTCAAGCCCATTTCATACAGGGCTTTGCTGACCGGCTCGGAAACGCCCAGGTTGAGCATGGCGTTGCTCAGCGCCCGGCCCATCAGGAATTCCAGCGACAGGTAATAGGCCCGTCGCACCCCGCCGCCTTCTTCGTAGGCATAACGGGTATCTTTCCAGCGCTCCCAGAGCCGGTCGCGCAGAGTCAGCACCAGCGCCTCATACAGGTAGTAAGGGTATTTAGTGTGCCGGTCGCGGCCCAGGGTGTGGCTGAAATAGCGCCGGAAATCGGCAACGATGCTCTTGGCGTCCATGCCGAGTGGGGGGAGTTCGGTCAGCCAGGGCGCAGGAGTGCTGGTTTCCAACATTTTGCTTGACATATCAGTTAGGGTCCGCTGCTGGTGCTGTAGGATCGGAGCCGGCCGGCCGGTCAGGCCCGGACGGATGACGTTGGCGCCGTGCTGAGGTCTGCAAGCACGGCGTGCGGCTTGCGTGCGAGTTCGCCGGTTGCCGCGAACATCCTAGAACGATAGTCGGGCGATTGGCATTTGCAAGTCATAACCGAAACGTCCGGGCGCAAAATCGAGAGGGAAGGTCCTGAGTCATTGGGATTGAGCCTCGCTGCGCCCGGTGCGAGCAGCTATTCGAAGCAGCAACAGGCGGCTTGTTCGCGGGTATAAAAGCAACCTCGCCGAACGAAACCGGCAATGACGCTGGGCTTGATCGCGATGACCTGACCGGTGGAATTGCGAATCAGCACCAGATGATCCGGCAAACCGTCAAGGGCGTGGAAAGGGGCCGGTGAGCCGTTAGCCCAGTGGGATAGATAGATGACTCCGGTTTCCCGGTCCAGAAAACCGGGAATGAAGCCATACTGATGGTTTTCCTGGCTAATGCCGCCGGTCCCGGCGAAAGCCCGGTTGTCCGCAGCCAAAGTATTCAGGGTGAGCGTCTGTGTCATAGTCAATGCCCTCATCACGCCCGGCTGGATGAAAGGATCCGCTATTGATCCCGCAAGACGGTGTGTCTTAAAAACAACTGGATTGCCATTTTGCCTAAACAAGACAGTTTGTTGTATTTCAGTCCAGAATTTTCTGGAAAGCAAGACAAGCCGATTGAAAATTGCCTAAAAATCGCTGCATTGTGGAGTCAAGCCGCATGATTCAAACCTTCCATCTATATGTCGCTTTGTCCGGACATGGCTTTGGCCATTTGGCCCAGGTTGCGCCAGTGCTGAGTGAGTGGCGTCGCCGTTGGCCTGAGGCGCAATTGACGGTGCAAAGCGCGTTGCCTGATGCGGTGTTGCGGCAACGGATTCGTGGCGAATTCGCGGTAATCGCCGGAACCGCAGATTTCGGGATGGTGATGGCAAACGCACTCGAAACGAAGGTTGCGGAAAGTCTGGCGGCTTACCGGGCTTTTCATGCAGAGTGGGCCGAGCGATTGGCCTGGCAAGAACAGCTATTGCGGAAAGCCGCCCCGGATCTGCTGCTGGCCGATATTCCTTATCTCAGTCTGGCGGCGGCGGAGCGGCTCGGAATCCCGGCGCTGGCGCTGTGTTCGCTGAACTGGGCCGATATTCTGGCGGGCTATTGCCAGGATGCGCCTGATTTAGCGGAATTGCGCGAACCGATGCTGGCGGCCTACAACAGCGCCGTGGCGTTTTTGCAACCTGCCCCGTCGATGCCGATGCCGGATCTGACCAACGGCCAGCCGATTGGCCCCATTGCCGCGCTCGGTCAGGATCGGCGCATGGTCATCAATCAGCGGCTTGGCTTGCAGGGCGATGAAATCTTGCTGCTGATGGGACTGGGCGGGGTAGAAATGCGCCCGCCGCTGGAGGACTGGCCGGAATTGCCGGGAGTGCGTTGGCTGACGCCGCCGGCATGGGATGTAGCGCGGGCAGATATGGCGAGTTGGGCGATGCTGCAGGATTGCTCGATGCTCGATTTAATCCGTTCTTGCGATGTGCTGTTCACCAAACCGGGTTATGGCGCGTTTACCGAGGCGGCCTGCAATGGGACGCGGGCGCTGTATGTCGCGCGTGATGACTGGCCGGAGGAGCCGTGGTTAAGCGACTGGCTAACGGCTCAGGGCAACGGGGTGAAAATCAGTCGCCGGCAACTGGCGACCGGCGATCTGGCGGAACCGTTACAGGCGCTATTGGCGCAGCCGGTCAAACCACTGGCGGCGCCGACCGGAGTGATCGAGGTGGTGGACTGGCTGGAGCGGGCATTGCCAAAAAAATGAAGTCAGCGGCCACTGGACTCCGCGCCCGCCAACCAACAACAGGCGCCACATTTTTCAAGCGCCGCGCGCGATATCCAGTAACCGCTCCGCCAGCCGCCGCACTTCCCCGCCACCGCAAAGCCCGCGTCTGCGGTTCTCACCCGTACGGCCTCCACTGCGGCATGAAGCGCCAGGTTCTGATCTCGCGGCTATAAGAAGCGGCTCCCGTTTCCAGTTTTTTGCCGAATGCGAGAATCTCATCGGGTTTGGCTGTGCGGAACGGAGTCAGCCGCGCCCAATCTATCTCCGGATATGCCTTATGACCGGTCTGCCATGCACCATCACCTCGACCCCGGCGAAATTACCCCCGCCCGGCCTGGTTGCCGGTATAATTTTCAATTGTTTTTGGCCCGCATCATCGGAAGTCGCCACCCGTCATCATCCCCGCCACCATCATCCAAAAGAGGGTTTTTCCTGTGCTCAACAATTACCGTCAACACGCCGCCGAACGCGCCGCCCAAGGTATTCCCGCGTTGCCGCTGACCGCCCAGCAGACTGCCGATCTGGTGACGCTGCTCAAGAATCCGCCGCCGGGCGAAGAAACCTTCTTGCTGGATTTGCTCACCTACCGGGTGCCTGCGGGCGTTGATCAGGCGGCCTACGTCAAGGCTGCGTTTTTAACCGCCGTCGCCAAGGGCGAGGCGCAATCGCCGCTGCTGTCCCGCATGCGCGCGACGGAACTGCTCGGCACCATGCTCGGCGGTTACAACATCCAGTCGCTGATCGATCTGCTTGACGATAGCGAATGTGCCGCCGCCGCCGCCAAAGCCCTGTCGAACACCTTGCTGATGTTTGATTACAAGCACGGCGTTAAGGAAAAAGCCGACGCGGGCAACGCGCTGGCCCAACAGGTGATGAAATCCTGGGCTGAGGCGGAATGGTTCACCAGTCGCGGCAAGGTCGCGGAGAAAATCACCGTCACCGTGTTCAAGGTTACCGGCGAAACCAATACCGATGATCTGTCGCCCGCGCCGGATGCCTGGAGCCGTCCTGACATCCCGCTGCATGGTCTGGCGATGCTGAAAATGGAGCGGCCCGGCATTCAGCCTGATGAACCGGGCAAGATCGGCCCGCTGAAATTAATCGAATCGCTCAAGGCCAAGGGTCATCCGGTCGCTTATGTTGGCGATGTGGTTGGCACCGGCTCCAGCCGCAAGTCCGCGACCAACTCGGTGCTGTGGTGGACCGGCGACGATATTCCCTTTGTCCCGAACAAGCGTTATGGCGGTTATTGCCTCGGCGGCAAGATCGCGCCGATCTTCTTTAACACCCAGGAAGACGCCGGCGCGTTGCCGATTGAATGCGACGTGACCCAGATGAACATGGGCGACGTCATCGACATTTATCCCTACGCCGGCAAGGTCGAGAAAAACGGCGCAGTCATCGCCACCTTTAGCTACAAGTCCGATGTGCTGCTGGATGAAGTGCAGGCCGGCGGGCGAATCAACCTGATCATCGGCCGTGGTCTGACCGACTGGGCGCGGGAAGTGATGAATCTCGGCCCCAGCCCCATCTTCCGCCGCCCGGTCGCGCCGCAAAGCTCCAACAAGGGCTTTACCCTGGCGCAAAAGATGGTTGGCAAAGCCTGCGGCGTGGCGGGGATTCGTCCCGGCACCTATTGCGAACCGAAGATGACCACGGTCGGCTCGCAGGACACCACCGGGCCGATGACCCGCGACGAGTTGAAGGACCTGGCCTGCCTCGGCTTCTCCGCCGATCTGGTCATGCAGTCGTTCTGCCATACCGCCGCCTACCCCAAGCCGGTCGATGTGCTGACGCATCATGATTTGCCCGACTTCATTTCCAGCCGGGGAGGGGTGGCGCTGCGGCCCGGCGACGGCATCATCCATAGCTGGTTAAACCGGATGCTGTTGCCCGACTCGGTCGGCACCGGCGGCGATTCGCATACCCGGTTCCCGATTGGCATCAGCTTCCCGGCGGGTTCCGGGCTGGTCGCCTTTGCCGCCGCGACCGGCTCCATGCCGCTGGATATGCCGGAATCGGTGCTGGTGCGCTTCAGCGGCCAGATGCAACCCGGCATTACCCTGCGCGATCTGGTCAACGCCATTCCTTATGCGGCGATTCAGTCCGGCCTGCTGACGGTGGCGAAGGAAGGCAAGAAGAACATTTTCTCCGGGCGGGTGCTGGAAATCGAAGGGCTGCCGGATCTGAAGGTTGAACAAGCCTTTGAGCTGTCTGACGCTTCTGCTGAACGCTCCGCCGCCGGTTGCACGGTGCGGCTGAATAAAGAGCCGATCATCGAATACCTGAACAGCAACATCACCCTGCTCAAGTGGATGATCGCCAACGGCTACCAGGACGCCAAAACGCTGGAGCGGCGGATCAGGGGCATGGAAAACTGGCTGAAGAATCCGACCCTGATGGCGGCGGATGCGGATGCCGAGTATGCGGCGGTGATCGAGATCGACATGAGTGCGATCAAGGAACCGCTGCTGGCCTGCCCGAATGACCCGGACGATGTCAAGACGCTGGCGGAGGTGGCCGGCGCGAAGATCGATGAAGTGTTCATCGGCTCGTGCATGACCAACATCGGTCACTACCGCGCCGCGGGCAAGGTGCTGGCCGGTCAGGCCAATATTCCGACCCGGCTGTGGATTTCGCCGCCGACCAAGATGGACGCCCACCAGTTGAGCGAGGAAGGCTACTACGCGATTTACGGCTCCGCCGGGGCGCGGATGGAAATGCCGGGCTGTTCGCTGTGCATGGGCAATCAGGCGCGGGTGGCGGATAACGCCACCGTCGTTTCGACCTCAACCCGCAACTTCCCGAACCGACTGGGCAAAGGCGCCAATGTTTATCTCAGTTCGGCGGAACTGGCGGCGGTCTGCGCCTTGCTCGGCAAAATTCCGACGTTCGACGAGTACATGAAGTACATGGGCGAGATCGGCGAGAAGGGTGCGGAGATTTACCGTTATCTGAATTTCAATCAGGTGGCGGAGTATCAACAGGTCGCCGATACGGTAAAGTTGGCTGCGTGATGCGTTAATCAGAAACCCCGACGCGAGTCGGGGTTTTCCCAAAGCGCACCGTAGCTTTGGTCGTCCGCTCTGGTTTATCCCGACTTTGATTCCGGCGCTTGAACAGCGGAGTAGTGTCCGGCGTGATGCTTTTCCCAGGCAATCAACTCTTCCAGCGTCATTTCCAGCATTGTCGTCTGATGCGGACGCCATAGCAGGACGCCATCGCCGCCACCGCTGGCCAGCCGTCGGCCATCGGCGCTGAACGCGAGGGTATTGACCGCCTCAGCATGTCCCTGCAAGGTCGCGGTGGACTGCCGGTTCTCCACCCGCCACAATCGCACGGTCCGATCCGCGCTGCCGCTGGCCAGTCGCCGCCCGTCAGGACTAAACGCCACTGCATTCACGCTGCCGCCATGCCCCGACAAGGTGGCTACGCATTGCGAGTTCTCCAATCGCCACAAGCGCACGGCGTCGTCATCCCGGCGCCGTTCTGAAAAGCTGCCGCTGCCGCTGACCAGCAGCCGGCCATCCGGGCTGAAGGCGATTGCATTCACCCGCCCGGCGCGCCCCGGCAGAATAGTCACGCATTGTCCGGTTTCGACCCGCCACAACCGCACGCTGCGATCCCCGCTGCCGCTGGCCACCAGTCGGCTATTGGGGCTGAAGGCGACTGCGCTCACCCCGCCGTCATGGCCCAGCCAGGTTGCGATGCATTGCCGATTGTCCACCTGCCATAACCGCACACTGCGATCCCCGCTGCCGCTGACCAGCCAGCGACCATCCAGGCTGAACGCAACCGCATTAACACTCCCGCTATGCCCGGTCAGGGTCGCTACACCCTCCAGGGTTTCCATCCGCCACAACCGCACGGTCCGATCCACGCCGCCGCTGGCGATCAATCGCCCATCCGGGCTGAAGGCGATAGCGTTCACGTTACCGATGTGGCCGGCCAACGTCGCAGTGCACCGCTGATCTTCAAGTCGCCACAACCGCAGATGACGATCCCCGCCGCCGCTGACCAGCCACTGCCCATCCGGACTGAACGCAACGACATGCCGACCTTTGGGCGAACCCGACAACCGGACGCTTTCATGCTCCCAGCGCAACCCGGAAGCAGGGGGACGATCCCAGTCGTCGACGGCAATCCGCCAGCTAAAGGTCCGGGTCAAATCGTGTTGCAGGGCATAAGCATCCGCGTAATGGGGGGCGGCGGCGCGCGCTTGCCATTGCCGCAGCACCGGGCTGGCGGCGCTGTTGACCGCGATTTGCTCCCAAAGCGCGTAATAGCGCCGCAACACCGCCACCAGCGACTGCGCCTTGGCTTGAAGTTCGTTCAACGCCTGCTCTACGGCGGGCACGTCGCGGTAGCCGCCGGCGCGGAGAGTGCGGTCAAACTGGTCGAGCGCATTCCGGAAATCGGGGCTGCGATGCAGGATCGCGCATTCTTTCAACAGGCTTTCCAGCCGGGGCGCGACATAACGCTGAATTTCGACCGCTTGGAGCCACCAGGTGAGCAGGGTCTGCAACGCCAGCGCCACGCCACAGCGTGACGCCGATTCGAGCAGGCTATTGAGCCATGCCGGGCGAAGCATCACCTGCCGCGCGGCTTCCCGGATTTCCATCGCCCATCGTTCCTGAATCGCTGGCGTCAATAGGGCCAGCGTCAACTCCGCCAGCGCTGCCGGCCATTCCGGCTGCAATTGCGCGGGCGCTCCGCCAGCCAGGGCGGTTTGCCAGCTTTGTTCATAATCGGCGCTCGCTATCCGCCAGTTGACTTGAATCTGCTGGCATTCCGCATGGCCGGCAGCGGCGTAAACGCCCAAGACATCGGGCTGGCCCTGATATAACTCCAGCAGCAACGCCTGGCGGGCGGCATCGCCATCCCGCGCCGCTTGCGCCAAAGTCCGCAGATCATCGATGGCCAAGCTCTGGCCTTTCCACACCGGCGGCAATTCCGGGGCCAGTTGCACCCGCAACCGCAATAACCGCTCGTCGGCGTTCAACGTCCGGTCACGCAGCAAATCCCGGGCGGCTTGCGCCAGGGCCGGATCGCCCAAATCGGTCCGCAGCCATTCAGCGATCTGGCCTCGCGCCAAGTCCTGACTGGCGGCTTCCCAATGGTCCCCAATATGCAGCGCCAGGTCGTGGGCGGTCCGGCATTCCATCCCGGCCAGCCGGTAAACCCGGTGCGGGCGGAAAGTCGCCGCCTCCGGCTGCGCGGTTTCGACCGGCAACGGCACATCGACTTTTCCCGCCAGCCAGCCCTCAACCTCCGCCCGACCCCAGCGGCGGCGGGGATCACGCAACAACAAGCCCCGACACACGGTTCGCCAGGGCTCGGCGACACCCTCCAGCGGGACCGGGCGCACCATCAACTGATAGAGAATCACCATCCCGGACAGGCCGACAAAGGGATGTTTCCCGGTCAATGCCTCGACCAGCATCATGCCCAAGGACCAGTAATCGGTGGTTGGTCCGATCAGGCCCGTCGCCGCCTCCGGCGCTTCATACTGGGCGGTGCGGTTGGCGATCGCGAAAGACAGGGCGGCGTCCGCCCGCACGGCGCCGCCAAAATCGGTCAAGGCCAGTTGCAGGGGTTGCTGGCGACGGATCAGCACGTTTTCCGGCTTCAAATTGCGGTGCAAAAGGTGGCGTTCATGCAATTCCGCCAGCGCCGCGTTGAGTTCAATCAGCACTTCCCGGACCTGCGCTTCACTCAGCGGCCCCTGTGTCAGCCAATCCCGTAACGAGCCATACTGGGCGTATTCCAGCAGTTCGTAGCCAATACCTTCCGTGTCGCCATATTCCAGTCGCCGCACGACATGACGAGACGCCGGGCCGCTCAACTGCGGCAACGCCGCGCTGCGGGGCGGAATAC
>JAJHPN010000375.1 GCA_020890855.1 Candidatus Contendibacter sp.
TCGATCCGACGCCGGTTCATGCCGTGATCACCAACTCGACCTACGACGGACTCTGCTACAACGTGACCCGGGTTGAGGAATTGCTGGGCGCCAGCGTCGACCGCCTGCACTTCGATGAAGCCTGGTACGGTTACGCCCGCTTTCATCCGCTGTATCGCGACCGTCATGCCATGCATGGCGATCCCGCCGCACATAGCGCACACCAACCGACCGTCTTCGCTACCCAATCGACCCACAAGTTGCTGGCCGCCCTGTCTCAGGCGTCGATGATTCATGTCCGTGATGGTCGCCGTCCCATCGATCATGAACGGTTCAACGAGTCATTCATGATGCACGCCTCAACCTCGCCGCTGTATCCCCTGATTGCCTCCATCGATGTGTCGGCGGCGATGATGGACGGTCCCGGCGGCGCCATCTTGACCACGGAATCCATCGACGAAGCGGTGGACTTCCGCCAGATGTTGGCCCGGCTCTATGCCGATCATCAGGCCAAGGGCGACTGGTTCTTCTCCGCCTGGCAACCGGATACGGTCATTGACCCGGCGACCGGCCAGCCGATCCCCTTCTATGAAGCGCCGCCGGAATTGCTGGGCAGCGATCCTCGCGCCTGGGTGTTGAAACCCGGCGCTGAATGGCACGGGTTCGGCGATCTGGAAGACGATTACTGCATGCTTGACCCGATCAAGGTCTCGATCGTCACCCCCGGTGCCTCGCCTACCGGCGGCGTCGCCGCCCAGGGCATTCCGGCCTCGGTGGTCTCCGCTTACCTCGACGCCCAAGGGATCGTCGTTGAGAAAACGACTGATTTTACCCTGCTTTTCCTCTTCTCGCTGGGCGTCACCAAAGGCAAGTGGGGCACTCTGGTCAATGCGCTCTACGATTTTAAGCGTCATTACGACGCTAATACGCCACTGCGCCGGGTGCTGCCGGCGCTGATTGAGCAACATGGCGACCACTATTCCCGGATGGGCCTTAAAGACCTGAGTGATGCGCTGTTTGCCGCAATGCGGGAACTGGGGACCACCACGGTCATGGCTCAAGCGTTCTCCACGCTGCCTCGGCCAGAACTGAGTCCGGTTCGCGCCTATGAGCAACTGGTGCGCAATGCCATTGAGCCGCTCGAATTGGCGGCAATGGCCGGGCGGGTGGTGGCGACCGGCGTCGTGCCCTATCCACCGGGGATTCCCTTATTGATGCCGGGCGAAAACGCCGGTCCGGCGGATGGACCGCTACTCGGTTATCTGAAAGCCCTGGAAGCCTTTGGTCGCCGCTTTCCGGGTTTTACCTATGACACTCACGGCGTTGAGGTCGAGAATGGAACCTATCGCATTCTCTGCCTGAAGCGTTGATGGGTTGATTTCATGAACAATCTTCCACTCATTCACCATTTTTTATCACCCTCATCTCTAGGAGCATTCATGAACGCTTCTAAAATCAGACCAGTTTTAGCTGGATTGATTGCAGCCGGTTTTCTGGTGCTGGCCGGTTGTGGTGGAGATTCTGCCAATGATGACCCAATCGTAGATTCTACTAAAAGCAAGGCAGGTTATTCGGTCATTGAACCGATTGCCTACCGGTTTCAGAATCAGGAAAACGGAGTGCTTGATCTGAAAACATCCGAATCCCGGATCTGGTATTCCTATCAGCCCGCTGATGCGGATGTGACTAAAAAGCCGCTGTTCGTGATGATCAATGGCGGACCAGGCTCATCGACCGCAACCCAACTGTTTAGCATGAACACAGCGCCCTACACTCTGGATCGGGAACACCAGACGTCCGGCAACCAGGGCTATTCTCCGAACAAGTACAGTTGGACCGGAATGGGCAACCTGCTTTATATCGATGCGCCGGTTACCGGCTTTTCCTATAATGTTTCACCAGATGCGGCAAATTTGAGTGGCAGAATCAGCGAATTTTTCCTCAAAGGCAACTTTAATCCATTCATTGACGCTGCCCAGATTGCTCGCGTGATCCTCAGATTTCTGGACCATCATCCAGATATTCAGGCCAACGAAGTTATTCTGGTCGGAGAAAGCTATAGCGGCACCCGAGTCTCCACCATGCTGAATCTGCTGCTATTTCATCAAAAATATGCAGATGGTGGCAAGCTTTATCAGGATGAAACTCTGGTTGCTGAAATCCGCGATCATTTTCACGCCATTTATGGTCAAGATACTGAACTCACCCCGGCAGTTGTGGCCCGTCAATTCAGCCGCCAAATTTTGATCCAGCCCGAATTAAGCGGAGTCTATCAGGATGAAGTCACGGGCGAGATGTTCGTTGCGCCGAATTCCGTGATTGACCGGGTGGCTGAAGAATCCAATCATCCCGGTGAGTATAAGAGAAATTGCCCAGAAGATTTTAATCCATTGATTCCTCCCACTCCCATAAATTGTGCGCTTTTTTATTATGTGCCAGAGGTATTTGATCGGGATCGCTATAATTATTCAAAGGGACAAACCTGGACGGATGATCTGGAAGCATTCACCATCAAAACGCTGCGTGATGTCGATGCGCTGTCCACGGTACTGAATTACAACGTGACAGCTATCGAGGAGATTAAACCGGAGGCCCGCCAGCAGGCTTATCGATTGATTGACCTCCATTTAGGGCCGATTGATCTACTGAATTACCGTTCCCTGGTCTATCCTGCCGGTACCCAAGACGCGCACTCACCAGAGAGTCGAGGGCGATTGGCGGCTTATGCAAAATCCCAAACGTATCAAGCAGGTCTTCTAAACAGCGATGATCCCTCTTCGGTTGGGTGTTCTGATAGCGTCCAAGTCTCGAATACGTTGCCAGCCAGGTTCGGTAGCCTTCAGAGGTGGGATTGCTACTTGATGGGGATGAATATGACTGCCTATGCCGCTTTCACGCTGATCAATCTTGAGAGTTTTATCTATGACATTGAGCCAGACGACTCACCCATCTATGGGAGGATGTTTCTTGAGAACCTGCCACTGGTTAAAACCTTCCTGACCGATTCGGAATATGATCTGGTGATTTACTCGCCGGCACTGCCTAAGGCATTAGAAAAATATACTGATCTGGTGCAAAAGGTAGATGTTGTGCGCGGCAAGGATACTGAGGGCCAGCTTCGTGGCCGATTTACTGTGCGTTATGTTCCCAACGCATTGACTGAAACGGTAACGCCAAATAGTGTGTCGCTTTATTACCCGTATTACGGGACTTCAGGACATTCGGTGTCTTCGGCTCAGCCGGATAAGCTTCAGGTGGATGTGATCAATTGGTTGTCTTGTCCTGACACGACCTGTCAATAATCTTGATGAGCGAAAGTCAGGGGATAACCGGGCTATTCGCGAAAGCACACAACCACGTATACTGGCGTCTCGACACTTGAGGACAGGAGCCATGGATACACCGCATAAAACCGAGCGGCGCAACAGCATTAACCGGTTAAGGGCGATCCTGTCGGGGACGATTTTATTCAGTCTAGTCGTTACGCCGGTAGTCGAAATTGAAGCAGCGCCAAGGCAGATTATTATCTTGCGCCACGGCGAGAAGCAGGATTCCTATAAGCTTACCCCAATAGGTCAGATGCGCTCGCTGGCCTTGCGGGCGAATTACCTTGGCAAGGACGCGGCGAGCAGTCTTTTTCCCGAAGGCGCTGGGCCAGACGGTATCTTCGCTATCACCTTGCACACGCTGGAATTGGTTAGCCCAGCGGCGCAAAGCTGGGGTCTCCCATTGCAGCTCTATTCTGTAGTGCCGTTACCGGGTTTGAGCAAGCAGGATGAGATACTGCAACTGAACCAGCGCACCCAGCAGGCAGCAAATGCCTTACTCACCGATCCGCGCTGGGACGGCAAAACCGTGGTGATGGTTTGGGAACATGATCACATTGCCAAGAAGAAACTGGAAGAGCAGTTTCCGGATGAGAAAGTCACGTTGCGCCAGTTGCTCAATCTCGAGCTGCTGCCGCAGGTGCCGGAAAGCTGGGATGGCAATAATTATGATTATTTCTGGATTGTCGATTATGGCAATCCGGGATCAGCGATACCGACTCGCTTTACTATGCAGAAGCAGGTGTTTCCGCCCCCCTATGAGGTTGTGCCGAGTAATGACTGGGGTGCTCCGGAGAATTCATTTTGCGAACTTTTCTGTGAGAGCGACTGGGATAATCCAGAAAATTCCTTCTGTAAATTTTTCTGCTTTGGTACCGACATCAGCGAAAGTCCTGATACTTTGACATCAGATCTAACGAATAACGATGACTACATACTTCATCACCATTGAAGGCAGCGAAGGCGCGGGTAAAACGACGCAACTGACTTTCATGCGTGATTTTCTGGAGCGGGCGGGCTATCCCGTGACGCTGACCCGCGAGCCGGGCGGCACTTTGTTGGGCGAGGAGCTTCGCGCCTTGTTGCTGGGGCATCGTGATGACGGTATGGCGCTGAAAACCGAGACCTTGCTCATGTTCGCCGCCCGCGCTGAACATCTGGAGCGGGTGATCCGTCCGGCGCTGGCGGCGGGACATTGGGTGTTGTGCGACCGGTTTACCGACGCGACTTACGCCTATCAGGGCGGCGGGCGCGGCTTGCCCATGGCGCAAATCGCGGTTCTGGAAGAGTGGGTGCAAGGCGATCTCCGCCCGGATTTAACCCTGCTGCTTGACCTGCCAGTTGCCGTAGGACGGGCGCGGGCCGGGAAACGCAGTCCAGCGGATCGCTTTGAGCGGGAAACGGTGGAGTTTTTCGAGCGGGTGCGGGTTGCCTATCGCGACCGGGCGCAGCAACATCCGGATCGTTACCGGATCGTGGACGCCGCCCCGCCGATCGCCATAGTCCGGGCCCAAGTGGAAAAGCTGCTTGCTCAATGGCTGGAGCGCGGGTGATGGACGAACATTTGCCCTGGCACGAACCGCTGTGGCGGCAAATTCAGGAGCGCCGCGCCGTCGGGCGCCTGCCCCATGCCCTGTTGCTGGGGGGCCCTCCCGGATTGGGCAAGCTCAGTTTCGCCTGCCGGTTGGCTCAGGCGCTGCTGTGCGAGTCGCCGGGCGCTGCAGGCGACGCCTGTGGGCAATGCCGGACTTGCCGGCTGTTCCGGGCGGGCAGCCACCCTGATTACAGCAGGGTCCAGCCGGAAGACGAGCAGAAAAGCGGCGAGGGCGATTCGTCGGCTGGCGACACCGGCAGTGGCAAAAAGAAAAAGAGCAAGGTCATCAAGATTGACCAGATTCGCGACCTCTGCGCCTTCCTCGACCATACCGCGCAGTATGGCGGCTACAAGATCGCCTTGCTGGAGCCGGCGGATCAACTGAATGTCAACGCCGCCAACAGCCTGCTGAAAACCCTGGAAGAACCACCGGGCGCTTGCGTGCTGCTGCTGGTCACGGCTCGTCCGGCGCGATTGCCGGCTACCGTGCGCAGCCGTTGTCAACTGATCCGCTTCGACCGGCCAGCCACGGAGCAAGCGCTTCCCTGGCTGACGGCGCGCATGACGGGCGATCTGGATCCGGCAACGGTGCTTGATGTCGCTGCGGGATCGCCGCTGGTGGCCCTGAGCTACGCCGAGGGGGACCGCTGGCGGCGGCGACGGGAACTGGCCGACGGTTATGACCGGATGCTGACTGGCCGACTCGATCCGATCCAGGCGGCGGAACAATGGATGCAGGGCGATCTGGCCGAGAATCTGCGCTGGTTGATCGGTTGGCATACCGACCTGATTCGGCTTAAGATGAATCCTGAACCCCCCCGCCTGAGCCATCCCGATCTATCTCCATGGTTGCGGCGCTGGACTGCCCGGCAAGCCCCGCGAATCCTGTTTGAACGCCTGGATGCAGTGGTTCAGCTGTATACCCTGTGTACGACTGCCCAAGTCAACGCACCTTTGCTGCTGGAAGCGTTTCTCAGCGAGGCGGCGGGCGACGATCAATCCGGCGTCCAGAAAACGTCCGTTTAAGGAAGGGAGGTTGAATCATGGCGGCTCCACCCCGACAAGGCGTTATTTCACTCGCCATCAAAGACAAGGCGATGCTGCATTCCAACTTCATGCCCTTTGTCAAGAGCGGCGGGATCTTCATCCCGACCGAGCGCTCTTTTGAACTGAGCGATGAAGTGTTCCTGTTACTGACCTTGCTGGAAGACCCGGAGCGGTTTGCCATTACCGGCAAGGTGGTCTGGATCAATTACCGCACTGCTCCCGGGGGGCGGCAGGTCGGCGTCGGCATCCAGTTCGGCGGCGCGGACAGCGTCCGGCTCCAGAAGAAAATCGAGGCGCTGCTGGCCGGTTACACTCGCGCCGATCAGCCGACCAACACCATGTAAGGCGGCAGACCCTTCATGCTGGTTGACTCCCATTGCCATCTGGATCGGCTTGATCTCGCCCGGTTTGCGCATGGTTTGACCGGGGTGCTGGCCGCTGCCGAAGTCCAGGGCGTAACGCGCTTGTTGAGCGTCGCGACCGATCTGGAAAGCGGGCCGGCGCTGGCCCGACTCACCGAACCCTATCCCCAAATCGCGCTATCCGTGGGCGTTCATCCCGGCGAGGATGGCGGTCGAGCGCCCACCGTGGCCGAATTGACCGCGCTCGGCAGTGCATCGCGGGTAGTCGCGCTGGGCGAAACCGGGCTCGATTATCACTATGGCGCGGACAGCGCCGCCCGCCAGCAGGACTGGTTCCGCATCCACATCGCTGCGGCCCGTCAGTTGGGCAAGCCCCTCATCGTCCATAGCCGCGCCGCCCGTCAGGACACCTTGCGGCTTCTTGCGGAAGAGGGTGCGGCGGATGTGGGGGGGGTGCTGCATTGTTTTACCGAGGACTGGACGATGGCGGAACAGGCGCTGGAACTGAATTTTTACGTTTCATTCTCCGGGATCGTGACCTTCAAAAATGCCCGGGCGATTCAAGACGCCGCCCGCCGGATACCGGCAGACCGGTTGCTCGTGGAAACCGACTCGCCCTATCTGGCCCCGATGCCGCATCGGGGCAAACCCAACCAGCCGGCCTGGGTGCGGCATGTCGCGGAATTTATCGGTCAACTGCGCGGCGAGTCGCTGGAGCAGGTCGCGGCCACTACGACGGCCAATTATCTGCGGCTGTTCCGGTTGCAGGCGGAGGCGGCGTGAAGCCTTCGGAACTGCGCGACCGGATTCGCCGCTGTCTGCACCCGACCCATCAGATTGAAACCGTCACGGGCGATTACGCGGTGGCCGGGTTGGCAGCCGAGCAACGGACATTGACTCCGGCGGCGGTGCTGGCGCCGTTGGTGGAGCGGCCGGAAGGCTATACCGTGCTGCTGACTCAGCGCACTGCGCATCTGGAGCATCACGGTGGACAGATCAGTTTTCCCGGCGGGCGGGCGGAGGCGGAAGACGCTAACCCGGTTGAAACTGCGCTGCGCGAGGCGGAAGAAGAGATTGGGCTGGATCGCCGGCATGTGGTGGAAATCGCCGGCTTTCTGGATTTGTATCAAACCGTGACCGGGTTTCTGGTCACGCCAGTGGTGGGGTTTGTGACGCCGCCGTTTGAGCTCAAGCTGGATGCCTTTGAGGTCGCTGAAGCGTTTGAAGTGCCGCTGGACTTCATCCTCGATCCGCGCCATCACGAGCAGCGCAGTATGAATTATCAGGGCCAGCCCCGCCGCTACTACGTCATCCCTTACCAAAACCGCTTCATCTGGGGCGCGACCGCCGCGATGCTGGTTGGTTTCGCCCGCCGGGTCGCCGGCAATCCGCTACTGCCCTGACGCCGGCTCGTCGCTGGCCGCGCCCCGGTGGTGGACGAACTGCCGCAGCAAAAACTCTTCATCCTTCGGCGTCAGATCAAAGCGCAGGCTGGCCTGTTCGACGGTTTGGAGGGTGCAATGTCCTCCCTGATCGATCAGCCACTGGAACGCCCGGCGCAACGCCTCGCCTTCGGGAATGAGCGGTCTCGTGTTCATAGCGGCGCTCAACGAAACTGCCTGATCAGGGGTTTCTCGACAAAATGCCAGGAAAACGCAGAAAGCGCGATGGTAAAAAACAGCGTCCATCCCAACAGTTCCTGGGCGGTAAAGGTTTTGACCTGGACAAGGCTGGAGATCACCAGTCGATGCCATAAGTAAATGCCGTAACTGATTTCCCCCAAATACCATAATGAACTAAAGAAGGGCTTGTTCAGTTTCATCAGGGAAATCGACCAGATTGCCGTTCCGAGCAGGAAAAAAAAGGTCATTCCAGCCAATGTCTTCCAGAAAATCACCATCCACCAGAACTCCCAGTAAACCGCCCAGCGCCAGTAGATCGCGAATGATAGCCAGGCCAGACATCCAGCGCCGACCAACCACAGCCAGGGATTTCGATAAATGCTCCCCGCTGGAAAAAACCGGTCTTTTTTAATCATCATCCGACACAGGCAAATACCAAAACCGAATTCGTCAAGACAACCGGGCAGTTGAGTTGAGAGAAAAAATATCGAGTAGGCATCGCCGCTTGAACCTGGGCAGAAGGCGAAAAAAACCAGGGTGCGCCAAATCCAACTGATGGTGATGCAGCCTAGCAACACTAATAATGGATGAAGTCGCGCCAGGACTTTAAATATGATCATCATGAGCAGATAGAACTGCATTTCGACGCCGACTGACCAGTTAGGGCCGTTAATCGCGCCGTGAGTATTGATGTTGAGATTATGAACAAACAGCAGATGAGAACCAAGATTTTTATAAAAACCGGGATCTTTTAGCAGTGTCGGGGCGCAGAACAGGATAAAGAAAAATCCGGTTAACAGATAAAGCGGCGCAATTCTGGCCAGTCTTCTTCTGAAATAGGTTTCATGAAATTTGTCGCCTTGTTGTTCAAAGAGTTGCGACAGCGTTAAGGTAATGACAAAGCCGCTGATGACGAAAAAAAGATCAACGCCCAACCAGCCGATCCGGAACCAGAGCAGCGGCCCTTCTACTGGAAAATCCTTCCAGGGATATATCTCGATAACGTGATAGACGAGTACCGAAAGTGCGGCAAAAGCACGCAGTATATTGAGGTTATCGAAGTAGATTTTCATGGATGCAAGCAATTTTCAATAAATACAGCGCAACCTGCGCCGAACCATTCGGTCACTCATTGCAGAGTCAGTCAGTTCAATTTTTTGATTTTTTCGGGGTCTTCCGGCAATGGAGGAGCATCTTCCGGCAGCAGTCGCGCGCCATATTTGGCGAACTGGCGGTGCTCGTACAGTTTGGCGTATTTAAGAAAAACATAGAACGAGGCGATCGCCGAGTTAATAAATCCCGCCCAGCCGTTGAGAAAATTGCGCTTGAACAGATAGCTGCGAATGAAGAATAGCGGCGGATAAAACAGCATGATTAACGGGACCCCCCAGCGCTGTTTTTTAATCTTGTCGGCCACCAGTCCAGTCGAGTAGGCGTTGATTTTGTCAACCTTGGTGTGAATATCAGTCTCACCATAGTGGTACAAAGGCGCTTTGGTTCGGGCAATGCGACCCTGCACCTTGGGCGCAGCGTGAATCGGCATATCGTCAATGCCACCCTTGCGTTTATCAAACAGGCGCAAGTAATGATTCATGCGAGTTGCCGGGTTGTACATCCGCCAGAACATCTGCTCCTGACGCGGAATTTCGTAACCGTCTGCACTTGGTCCCTGCGCCAACAACTGGCGGATCTCGGTCTGGAGCGTTGGCGATAACGCTTCATCAGCGTCCAGCAGCAATACCCAATTATGAGTGGTCGCCTCCAGCGCCAGGCGTTTTTGCGGACCGTAGCCCATGAACTCATGCTGACTCATCTGCGCCCCATACTGCTGGGCAATCGCCAACGTGTCGTCGGTGCTAAAGGAGTCCAGCACCACGATTTCATCCGCCCACTTAATGCTTTCCAGGCAGGCCGTCAGGGTGCGGCCATTGTTGTACGTCGTGATGAATACCGAAAGCCGGGTGCGATCAGTCATGAATCAATCTGTCCTGAACGAGATTTTCATTTACAGTATGCACCAGATTGTTTAGCGATAGCGCACCCAGTTACGGCACATTCTGGTCTATTCAGCGAGAACCCATGATCGAATCGCTTCACATCATCGGCGGCAAACGGTTGGGGGGCGCCGAGCTGTTTTACGCTCGGTTGGTGAACGCCTTGCATCGGCGCGGCCATGCCGTGCTGGCGATGACCGTTCCGGACAGCCTGACCGCCGCCGAAATTGACCCAGGGGTCGCCCGGATTCACACCCCGATGCGCGGTGTTTGGGATGTATGGGCGCGTTGGCAAATTGGCAAAGCGATCCGGCAGCACTATCCGGATATTGTGCAGACCTACATGGGCCGGGCTACCCGGCTGACCCGCCTGCCTTTTGGGCAACGACCGGTGCATGTCGCTCGACTGGGCGGCTATTATGCTCCGCATGGCTATCGCCATGCTCATGCCTGGGTGGCGAACAGTCCTGGCGTCCACGATCATTTGATTCAGCATGGATTCCCGCCGGAGCGGGTTTTTTATATCAGCAATTTTGTCGCGCCGTGCGTTCCCACGACGACTGCGGCGTTGCAGCCATTGCGTGATGAGCTCGCTATCCCCGATGAGGCGCTGATCGTGGTCGCAGTGGGCCGGTTACACCCGGTCAAGGGCTTTGATGACTTGCTGGAAGCATTTGCCGCTGTTCCGGTCTGGATCCATGACCGGCCAATCTATCTGATCATCGTCGGTGACGGGCCGCTGGCCATCCCGCTGCGGCGCCATGCCGATCGACTGGGTGTTGGCGACCGGGTGCGCTGGCCGGGTTGGCGCGGCGATGCTGGCCGCTTTCAGGAACTGGCTGATTTGTGCGTCTGTTCCTCTCGGCAGGAAGGCATCGGCAACGTTATTCTGGAAGCGTGGGCGCGGCGGCGTCCGGTGCTGTCGACCCGCGCCCAAGGCTTGCAAGACATTATTACGGATCAGGAAGATGGCTGGTTGACGCCGGTTGACGATCCGGCGGCGCTGGCGGAAGCCATGACGCTGATGCTGCGCGATGAACCCTTGCGTCATGAGCTGGCCGCCAATGGCCGCCAAACATTGACAGCCCGGCACAGCGAGGAAACCATCGTTAACGCCTATCTTGACCTGTATCAGCGGTTGTTGGCGGCATAATCCCGCCCAGTCCGCCCAGGCACAGGAACAGATAACAGGCCATTTGCCGGGACGTGTAGGAAAAGCTCAGTAATCCGGCGGTCATCAGAGCCAGCGCCGCCGCCAGCAAAACCCCGGCTCGTTGCCGATCTCCGACCGACAGTTGCCGCCAGCTCCGCGCCAACCGGATCAGTACGGCTCCGATCAACGTCAGCCACAGGCTAAGTCCAATCACGCCAGTCTCGTACCAGGCATCCAGCAGAAAGTTATGCAGATGCTTGACCTGCACCGGTTGACCGCCAATCGTAAAACTCAGTACGTTCGTGGCGTACGCCTCATTGCCGATGCCGACCCCCAGCCACGGCCGGTCTGGAGGCTGCGCTAACACCTGCCGCCACAAAATGCTGCGGCCGGTGGTGAAGGCGTCCAGCGGATGATCCGAAGTGAGTTGTGATTTTTGGAACGGTTCGATATGGGCGGTGATGCTGACGATCAGCGCCAGCGCCGCCAGCGGCGCAACCCAGCGCAATCGCCAGTCCAGAACCCGTTTGTAAAACACCATTAGCCCCACCATCAGACCCAGCAATGCTGCTCGTCCTTCTGAAATCACCACATACGCGATAACGGCGACCGTCAGGCCAGTCATCGCCGCAAGACGCCAGCGAAAGTCGCCCTGCCGCCAGAGCCAGTACAATAGGAACGGCAGCAGAAACGGCAGATTGTCTTCGCGCAGTTGTGAGCTCGGATCAAACGGCTGTCCGGAGATTTCCAGCCAGTCATAAGGCAATAGCAGGTACAGTCCGGCCAGGGTTATCGCGCCTAACAGCGCCAGCGCATTGAGTAGCCGGTCAAGATTCGCTGGGAATTCGCGCACCGCCGCCTGCATCAGCAGCAGGGTCAAGGTTTGGGCAGCGAATTGTCCCCATACCCGCAACCCGCCGGTCGGGTCTATCGAACCAGGGATGCTGATCAGCATCGCGCCGAGCAAGGCCAGATACAGCCCGGTGGTCATCCGATCTAACCGTTGGCGGCGCTGCCACAGGCAGGGCAATCCCCACAGGGCATATAGACCGACCAGCACGGTATAAAGGGCGCGTCCGCCGATTTGAGCCAGTGGCAGCACGGTCGGCAATAGCCAACCCCATTGCCAGAACGCGGCGTGCAGTCGGTCAGGCCAGGTCTTGATGGGCATTGGATTGGATCAGTCGGAGCAGGGGTTCAAGCACGTGTGGAACCGTGATCGCCGCCATGCCAGATTCACCTTCCGGCGGCGTGATTGGGTGAATGAAGCGCGAATGCCACAACGGTGGCGAGCCGCCAAACAGGCCAAGCGCGGGTGTTTGCAGCGCAGCGGCCATGTTCAATACCCCGGTATCGTTGCCGAGACAGGCGCAGCAGCGGGCTAATAACGCCGCGGTCTGTTCCAGCGGCAGGGCCAC
>JAJHPN010000068.1 GCA_020890855.1 Candidatus Contendibacter sp.
AGCCGCCAAACAGGCCAAGCGCGGGTGTTTGCAGCGCAGCGGCCATGTTCAATACCCCGGTATCGTTGCCGAGACAGGCGCAGCAGCGGGCTAATAACGCCGCGGTCTGTTCCAGCGGCAGGGCCACAGCATCCGCCGCCTGACCACCGGCGGCGCGAATCTGCACGAGCAGCTCATCAGCCAAGGCGCGTTCCGCTGGCCCACCGATGATGAAGATCGAACCCGCCTGCCGGTGGCGGAACGCCAGCGCCAATTCGGCGAAGCGGGCTGCGCCCCATTGTTTCCACGGCTCACTGCTGCCGATGCCGAGGGCGATCCACGGCAAGGGCCAAGTGGCGAAACGCTCCGCCAGCGCTCGATCCGTTTCGGCGGCAACCAGCAAGCGGGGTTCCGGTTCATGGCGGGGGAGATCGAGCAAATCCAGCAGTGCATCAGCCCGCCGGATCGGATGGGCATGACGCAGGGCGGGCGGCAAGCGCCCCGGCCCATTGAGCAATGCCACCTGCCAGCCGACTCCGTAGCCGATCCGTTCCGGGATGCCAGCCAGTCGAGCGGCGAGCGCATAACGGGCGCTGCCATGCAAAATCCAGACTCGTCGATAACCGCCCTGTCGCAGCAGCGCCGCCAATCGGAACAGGCCGCGCCAACCGGCATGGTCCGAGTCGCGCTCCAACCACAGCACTCGCCCCACACTGGGATCGGCGGTCAACAACCGGTCAGCTTGGGAACGGGGTTTGGTCAACAGATCAACTTGACCGGAAATCGTGGTCGCGGCGATGGCGTGCAGATGGGGTAAGTGCCAGACCATGTCACCAATGCCGGGCAAGGGCTGAATGATCAGAGTTCGCCCGGATGGAGCCAGTTTCACACGATCTTCCTCGGCGATTGCAGCAGCGCGGCGTACAGCGCCAGCGTTTCATCAAGCATCCGTTGCAGCGGGAAAGCCGCTTCAGATGGAACCGGCGGCGCAGCAGTCAACAGCGCTGCAACCTTGGTGGTCAGCGCCGCCACATCACCAAATGGGGTCAAACCGGCAGGATAGAGTCGGGCCAGAATCTCGCCAACGCCACCGTAATCGTAGCCGACCACTGGCGTTCCCAGACTCAATGCCTCCAGCGCGGTTCGCCCAAAGGATTCCGGCTGCGCCGACAGCGACAGCACCAAGGTCGACGCCGCGTAAATCTCCCGCATATCGCTGCGATGACCAGTAAACAGAATCACATCGCCCAAACCTCGCGCTTGCACCGTTTCCCGCAATCCTGCGGCGTACCGCCGCCGACCGGGCTGTTCACCACCCACGATCAAGCCGCAGACTGGCAAGCCTTGATCTCGCAACCGGACGATCAGCTCAATGAACTCTTCATGGCCTTTGAGCCGACTCAGTCGGCCCGGCAAGGTCAGCGCCAGCGTGTTTTGCAACTGCGGGTATTGGCGACGCCACGTCTTGAGCCAGGCGGGTGAAGGTTGATAGCCGTAGGGAAATTCCGCCGGATTGACCCCACGCGGGATCACCGCAATCCGCTCCGGCGGCAGTTCGGGATAATGGCGGCGCAGATAATCGCGCACGGTTTGGGAAACGGCGATCACCCGTTCGCCGCGAGTCATAATCGCGCTGTAGCGGGAAACCGAATACAAGCCATGAACCGTCGTCACCAGACGTGGGCGGGTGGCTGGATTCATGCCGCGCCACGCCAGCCAGCCGATCCAGGCTGGCAACCGCGAGCGGATGTGCAAGATATCAATGCGCTGCCCGGTCAGCCAGCGCCGCAACGGCCAGATCCAGCGCAAGGTCAACGGCGATTTGATTCCCAGCGGCCAAGCCAGATGTTCACTGCCGGCACTGACCAATTCCGGGACTAACCGCCCGCCGGCTGAAATGACGATGGCGCGATGGCCTTGTTTCACCAGTTCCTGCGCCACTTCCAGTGTCCCGCGCTCCACACCGCCGCCGTTCAGCGCCGGCAGCAGTTGCGCCACGCTCAGGCGGACCATCGATCGACGATCCAGCGGGCGCAGCGTTCGGCTTCGTTAAAGGTTTGCGGCGGACGGCGCAACGTCTGATGCTGCCGCCAGTCGGCGAACGGCGTCACCCACCCTTGATCAGCGAGTTGCGCCAGCCCCCGACTGACCCGGCTGGGGCGTTGTTGCGGCATGTCGAGGATGCCGACGGCGGCGCCGACGGTCAGCGCTTCGTAGACCATCGATACACTGTCCGCTGTGACCCACGCTTGTCCAGCGTGCGCCAGTTGCTCCGGCAACCAGTCCGGGCCAGTACTGGCTACGGGAACGACGGTCAACCGGGGATCCATTGGAGCGTCCAGAAAATCAGGTGGAGTGCGGCGGGAAGTCGTCAACGTCCAGCGTATCGCCGGATTGGCGGAGAGGATGGCGGCAATGTGCTGATGCAGCTTGGCGCTGTCCCAGCCAAAATGAGCCGATGGCCCGCCGATCAGCAACAAACCCCGGTCAGGTTCGAGCATGGCGGAAGGTTGGAGATGGTTGAGCGCGCCGCGAGTGGGCAAGATATTCGGACGAGAGGGCGGCGCGTCGTGATCGGGAATCAGGCACAGGTCAAACAGGTTTAACGGCAAGGTCGGGCGCATCAGCACGATCGCTTTACCGCCTCGGCAACGACGGGCGGCGAGCAGCGCCAGGTGGGTGCGATGACCGGCTCCTAACAGCAAAGCCGGATTTGGTAATGTTCGCCCATCCGGCCAATCGCCGCGAATCAGATTCAACAGGGTTTGCCCAAGGGGTAGCGGGTTCAGCGTGAAGGATATAACGGGTTGCAACCGAGCCAGCGCCTCAAGCAACCCCTGACTCTGATGGTCGTGACCGGCCTTGCCGTCGCAAAATCGCCAGATCACGAGCGGCTGCATTGACGAATCCGCCCGCATCCGACAGGAAAATTAGTTGATCAGCACGAAATCCGCGCCGCAATACGGACACTTGACCTTGCCAGTGGCTTCAATCTCCAGATAAACCTTGGGGTGGGAATTCCACAACATCATGTCCGGCAACGGGCAGGACACCGGCAAATCAGCACGGC
>JAJHPN010000125.1 GCA_020890855.1 Candidatus Contendibacter sp.
TTATCAAGGAAATCCGGGTTCGCAACGGCGACCGCGTGGCGGCGGGGCAAACCCTGATCGTGCTGGAAGATGAACGCGCTAACGCCAGCCTGGACCTGCTCGCAGGCCAATGGGATGCGGCGGCGGCTAAAGCGGCGCGGTTACAGGCCGAACGTGATCTCCGGCCTGCACTGGTTTTCCCGGAGCGTCTGCGCGCGCGCGCCGGTGAACACCCTCTCACGGAGTTGTTACGGATGGAAACGGAGTTATTCCGCAGCAAGCGCGCCACGCTGGAGCGCCAGCTCGCGTTGTTCGCCGACCAGGATGCTGAACTTGACCGGGAGATCGCTAATTTGCAACAGCAACTTCGCGCCGAAACGGCGGCGGGTCGGTTGCAAGCCGAGGAATTGCAGGTGCACGAAACCGCGTTTCAGCGGCAACTGGTCTCCAAAGTGCAAGTGCTGACGCTTCAGCGCGCCCAACAGCAGCATCAGGCGCGATTAGCCGAACTCGGAGCGGCTTTGGCGCGGGCCCGGCAGCGCCAGGGCGATTTTCGCCTGCGGGCGGCGGCGGTCCGGGTCCAGTATGCTCAGGGAGCGGCTGACGAAT
Organism: Candidatus Contendibacter sp.; assembly: GCA_020890855.1. Taxonomy (GTDB): domain Bacteria; phylum Pseudomonadota; class Gammaproteobacteria; order Competibacterales; family Competibacteraceae; genus RXIV01. The sequence goes on from JAJHPN010000125.1 coordinate 589, forward strand.
TGAGCGTGGTGAACGCCTTGCTGTTTGATTTGGAGGAAAAGCAGCGGCCATCGCGCGATACGGTGCGCCGGCAGGCCATCGCGGCGCCGATGGCCGGCCAGATCGTGGATTTACAGGTGTTCACCATCGGCGGGGTCGTGCGACCGGGTGAGCGGCTGCTGGATATCGTACCGGAGGCAGAGCCGTTGCTGATTGAGGCGCGGCTGGGCTTGGATGATATTGACAACGTGCGGCCCGGTCTGGCGGTGGACGTGCGATTGACCGCCTATCCAACCCGGAGCACGCCGCTGATCAACGGGGTAGTGCGCTACGTTTCCGCCGATCAGATGAGCGATCCACGCACCGGCGTTGGACATTACATCGCCCAGGTCGCGGTCGATCCGGTCTCGCTCGCGATAGCGGGCGAGAGTGTGCGCCTCCAGCCGGGCATGCATGCGGAACTGTTTATCAAGATCGGCGAGCGCACTGTGCTGGATTACCTGCTGGCGCCCATGACTGACACGTTGCGCCGGTCCCTGCGCGAACCTTAGAGCGGGCCCCGGAAAGTAACCATCCCCCGGCAGAGCCGGGGCCTTGTTCATGAGCCGCTCAAAGCAGCTAAACAGGGTCGCTACCGCGGCCTCAGTGATCAAGAACCACCTAAAGGTAGTGTAGGGAGTCGCTAACGCAGCTCCCTATCGGGCACCTCCTGAAGGGAGGTCATTCGGATCAAAGCTCAGTTGATCCAATCGACGATCTTCCTCTTCCTGCCGACGGATGTCGTCACGAATCACCGCTTCCTCTCGACCGACCGTTGAGGCGAAGTAGCCTCGCGCCCAAAAGTGCTGTCCCGTAAAATTGCGCCGATGCTCGCTGCACACCCGCGCTAGGTGGATCGCACTCTTCCCTTTGATGAATCCAATGAGCTAATTGAATTTACTGAATCCCGAAGTACTTACGCACTCCACAATTCACATCAGGAACCTTGATATGAGCCAGTCGCGCCGCACATTCCTATCCACCGCCGCTGCAACCGCAGTGCTTGCAACAATGCCGCTGACCGCCCATGCCGAGCCATTGGCATGGAACGGACTTCCACAACCCGTCATCGACGAATTCAGCCGATTGCAAATCATTGATGAGTTCAACCGATTGCCGGGCCGAAAGGCGCTTAAAATCTGGGCGCCTGGTGGGGACGATGATCGGGAATTCCTGGTGACCATCAATCCCGATACAGCGTTGTTTTGCGCGAGTTCATTCAAGGTTTTTGTCCTGGCCGAGTTTCTCCGCCAGATGGAAGCAGGGCAGACTTCACTGACTGAACTGCTGCCGGTCGACGACAGCGTGTGGTCGCTCAGCGCCCCGGTCCTGACGCCGCTTCCTGGGAGCGTAACCGGGCAGATTCAGGCGCGGACGGCCCTCGAAGCGATGATCGCGCGCAGCGACAATACCGGCACCGACATCGCACTGAAGCGGGTGGGCGTAGATCGCGTACGCCAATTCATCGATGCGATCGGTCTTACTAACACCCGCATCCCGAACAGCACGCGGCAATTCTTCGGCTACATCGGCGGGGCGCCAAACTGGTCAACCATCACCTGGCCGGAGGTCTTGGCGCTGTTCCAGAGCGAGCAGCCGGCGGCGGATCACATCATCAACCATGTGCAAACGATGGCGGCCTCGCCCCACGATTTTGTCTCCTTCTACTCGCGGGCGCTACAGGGCGGCTTCTTCCAGCACCCGGAAACGCTCATGACGTTTCGATCAGTCCTCGCCTTGGCCGACGCCATCCCACTCGCGATGCCACTTGGAGTCAATGCCTTCCTGAAAGGGGGCAGTATCGATTTTGGTGGCGAGCACGCGTTTTCCGTAGCTGGCGGGATGTTTATTCCACCTCGGCGGTGGGTGTACTACAGCTTGATGACCAATTGGCTGGATGCAGAAGGCGGCGATACGGCTGAAGTCCAAGGATCATTCGCCAATGCTTGCAAGCAGATTTTTACGTTGCTCAGAGACCAGCTTTGACTTGCTCCCTCATTGATCCGAGCGGTTGATCCATCAACAATCGGAGGACTTTCGCTCACCGACCTTTTTCCGTCATCCCCCGAAGGCGGGTATCCATTCTTTCAACGAGTGACGGGATTCCCGCATACGCAGGAATCCCGGAAAGCAAAAGTCCTGATCATTCAAACCCGCCGCTGATCGGGATGCAGCATCCGCTGGCGCAAGGTGTCATAGATCGGCGCGCTGCCCAGCAGCGCCGGCGCGATGCTGGCGCTCAGGCAAGCCGCCAGCATCGGCATGAGCAACGTGGTGTTCGCGGTCATCTCCATAATCAGGATTAAACCGGTCAGCGGCGCCCGGACGACGGCCGTAAAAAAAGCGGCCATCCCGACCACGGCCAGCGCCGGTGTTGACGGTATCAGATCCGGCAGCAGTGGATGCAGCGCCGCGCCGAACAGCGCACTGAACGTCTCGCCAAACAACGCGCCAAACGACGCGCCCACCAGCAACAGCGGCGAAAACAGGCCGCCAGGGGCGCCGGCTGAATAGGAGAAGGTTCCCAACAGCCACCGCGCCGCGAATAGCCCGGCCAGCCCCGACAGCGTGAACTGCCCATTGAGAACGCTTTGGACGATGCGCTCGCCGCCTCCCGCCAAACGCGGCTCGAACCACGCCACCAATCCCACTGCTCCACCTACTCCAGCAGCGCGCAAAATGACCGGAATCCGTTCAAACCGGTTGAACAGGTTGAGCCAGTGGATGATTGCCCGGTTATACGCCGCGCCCAGAACGCCAAGCAATGCGCCGAGAATGAGATACAACCCAAGACTGGCGGAGGTTGGCGTCGGCAGCGGCCCCAACTGAAACTCGGGAGGATCGCCCAGCAGCGCCCGCGCCACCATCAGCGCCGCTCCACAGGCCGCCAGGGTCGCTACGATCAGCCGCGACTCGAAACGACGCGACAGTTCCTCGAAAACGAACGCCACGCCGCCGATTGGCGCATTGAATGCGACGGCTAACCCCGCGCCGGCCGCCGCGCTCTGCAAGATGCGGATATCGGCCCGGATGGCGGCAAAGCTTTTGCCGACCAAGGTGCCGATCACCGCGCCCATCTGCACCGTCGGCCCTTCACGGCCAAGCGCCAGACCCGAACCAATGGCTAAGGTCCCGCCAATAAACTTGACCGGCAACACCACGCCCGATGCCGGCTCCGCTTCGCCCTGCATCACCGCCTCGACGTGTTGCACCCCACTGCCCGAAGCGAGCGGCGCGAACCGCTGCACCAGCCAGCGGGCGGCCATCACCAGCCCGGCGGCGGCAACGACCGGAATCAGCCAGCCGAAGTCCGGCCACTGCCGCGCCCAGGCAATGACTAAATCGCGGGTTTGATCGGCTTGCCGGAGCGCCAGGCAAAACGCGGCGCCCACCAGACCGACCAGCGCCCCACTGATCAAGGCGATTAACGCCAGCACGAACAGGTTGGCCGGGGCGCGTTCGGGCGGCGGATTGATCGGGGTATCCAACGGGAGTTTCATCTGCCTTTATTAACCTGAAGTGGACCCGCCGGCTTCAAGCCGGGCAGCGCCATGGAAAGCCGTCCATTACCCGGGATCAAGCCGATCGTCTGTATCTTTCCCGATCACCATTCTGCAACCGGATCGCGTATTCTTTAATTGTAAGCTGGCTCGCACAGGCCTAGTCGATCCGGGTATGGCGAACAGCCCTTGTGACCATCATTTCATGGGGAATTGACCGTGCATAATCGACAACAATCACCAACTCCGCCAAAGCGTATCCCCGTTGAGCTGGCGCTGGCGCTGGCGCTGGCAGTAGGGTTTATCAGTCCTGCTGCGCTGGCGCAAACCCCGGCGGCGTCCCGACCCCCAACCGCAGTCACCATAGTAGAGATCAAACCGGAGAACACTCCGGCGACTTTCGAATTTACCGGCAAAACCGCCAGTTCCAGGCAAGTACAAATCAACGCCCGGGTCGAGGGCTATCTCGATCAGATCGCCTATGAAGAAGGCAGCCTGGTCAAGACTGGACAACTGCTGTTCCAACTCGATCCCAAACCCTTCCAGGCCTCGCTGGACAGCGCCAAGGCCACCCTGGCGCAGCAACAGGCGCTGTTGGTCAAGGCCCAGCAGACCTTGGCTCGAGTGAAACCGCTAGCTAAGCAGAACGCAGTCAGCCAGCAGGATCTGGATAACTCGATTGCCAATGAACTATCCGCAGCAGCCCAGGTGCAGGCGGCCAAGGCCAGTGTTGCGCAAGCGCAATTAAATCTTGGCTATACCACGATCCGATCACCGCTCAACGGACTGTCCAGCAGCGCCAATTTCCGCGAGGGCGCACTGATCGTACCGGGGGGCAGCAATGCTCAATTAACGACTATCGTGCAGATTGACCCGATGTGGGTCAATTTTGGGGTCGGCGAAAACGAAGTGCTCAAGATAGAGGCGCAGAAGGGGAAAGGCGAGTTGAAAGGCCCCGGCCTGGACAAAATCGAGGTGGAACTAACGCTGGCTGATGGCTCGACTTATCCGCTCAAAGGCCAGATTACCTTCGTAGACCCGGTGATCAACGCGCAAACCGGCACCTATAACATTCGCGCCGTCGTGCCCAACCCGGACAATGTTCTGAGTCCCGGCCAGTTTGCCCGGGTGCAACTCAAGGGCGCATTCCGGCCTAACGCGATCCTGGTGCCGCAAGCTGCGGTGATGCAGGGACCAACCGGCAAATTCGTGTTTGTGGTCGGCCCGGACAACACCGCGCAGCCTAAACCGATTCAGGTTGGCGACTGGTACGGCGACCAGTGGATCATCAATTCCGGCCTGCAAGCGGGCGATCGAGTGGTGGTCAATGGCGCGGTGCGCTTGCAACCCGGCGCGCCGGTGCAGATTCAGTCCGCCGCCGCGCCTGAATCCGGACCGACTAAAGTCCCCAGCGCTACCCCGCTCAAACCCTGAGAGGGCATCCGATGATCTCCCATTTTTTTATTGACCGCCCGGTTTTCGCCGCGGTGGTGTCCATCATTATCACCCTGGCCGGGCTATCGGCGATTGGCGCGCTGCCCATCGCCCAATACCCCAACATCACTCCGGTGCAGATTCAGGTTTCCGCGACTTATCCCGGCGCCAGCGCCGACGTGGTCTCGCAATCGGTGGCCGCGCCCATCGAGCAGCAGGTCAACAGCGTGGACAACCTGATGTACATGTACTCGTCCAGCTCATCAACCGGCAACATGACCCTGAGCGTATTTTTCGACATCGGCGTCGATCCGAATATCGCCCAGGTCAACGTCCAGAATCAGGTCAGCCTGGCCTTGCCGCAATTGCCCGAGGCGGTATCCAAGCAGGGGGTGCAGGTCGAGACCCGCTCGTCCACCTTCCAGATGGTGATTGCGATCTATTCGCCGGATGGACGCTTCGATGAAACCTACGTTGGCAACTACGCCTATCTCTATGTCCTGAACGCCCTGCAACGGATTCCCGGCGCCAATCAGGCGCAAATCTTTGGCGTTCCCAACTACGCGATGCGGATCTGGCTAAAACCGGATCGAATGAGCGCGCTGGGGTTGACCACCGACGATGTCGTCAGCGCCATCCAGAACCAGAACCAGCAGTTCGCCATCGGCCAGATCGGCCAGTCCCCCACCAATGGTCCGGTGGAGCTGACCTTCCCGGTTTCCACCCAGGGCCGGCTGACCACCCCGGAGGAATTCGAGAACATCATCCTGCGCGCCAGCACCACCGGTGAGGGGGTGTTGCGGCTCAAGGATGTCGGTTACGTGACCTTGGGCATGCAAAGCTACAACCTGCGCAGCCGCTTCAACGGCAAGGTCGGCACCGCCATCGCGGTGTACCAGCAGGCCGGTTCCAACGCCCTGGAGGTGTCCAAGCAGGTGCGCGCCACCCTGGAAGAGCTGAAAAAGAGCTTCCCGGAGGGGATCGACTACGCGATCGCCCTGGATTCCACCGAGTTCGTGCAGGCCTCGATCGATGAGGTGGTGAAGACCCTGATGGAAGCCATCGTGCTGGTCATCCTGGTGGTCTTTATCTTCCTGCAAAGCTGGCGCGCGACGGTTATTCCCATTGTGGCGGTGATCGTTTCGGTGATCGGCACCTTCAGCGGGATGTACCTGCTCGGCTTTTCCATCAACATGCTCACCCTGTTCGGCATGGTGCTCTGTATTGGCATCGTGGTGGATGACGCCATCGTGGTGGTGGAAAACGTCGAGCGCAACATGGCGAGCTTTGGCCTCTCGCCCAAGGCGGCGGCGCACAAGGCAATGGATGAAGTCACCGGACCGGTGATCGCGGTGGTGCTGGTGCTGAACGCGGTGTTCATTCCGGTCGGATTCCTGGGCGGGATGACCGGGCAGTTGTACAAACAGTTCGCCATTACCATTGCCATTTCGGTGGCGATTTCCGGTCTGGTGGCGCTCAGTCTCAGTCCAGCCCTGGCGGCGCTGCTGCTGAAGCCCGGCGAACACGGCGACCAGCGCACCGACTTTCTCTACCGCTTCTTTTTCGGACCCTTCAACCGGGGCTTTGACTGGATCACCCACGGCTACGCCAAGAGCGTCCGGTTCATGGCGAAACGGGCAGTGTTGGGACTGACCTTGTTCGCCATCATGCTGGTCGCGATTTATGCCCTATTCGAGAAGGTGCCGACCAGTTTCGTACCGGACGAAGATCAGGGCTATGTCTTTGGGGTCGGCATCATGCCCGATGGCGCCAGCCTGGATCGCACCGAGGCGGCGGCCACCAAAATGACCGACATCTTCCGCGCCAATCCGGCGGTGGACAGTGTGGTGGCGATTAACGGCTACAGCCTGCTGGATTCGCAGCAGAAAACCACTGACTCCACCCTGTTCGTTTCGTTCAAGAACTACGAACAGCGCAAGGATCCCAAGGAAAGCGCCCCGAACGTCATCAAGGAAGTGATGGGCCAATTCAGCAAAATCAGCGAAGCGATTGCCCTGGTCTTTAATCCGCCGTCGATTCCCGGTCTGGGCACCACTGGCGGTTTTGAGTTCTGGGTGCAGAGTCGGGGGACGGGCGATATCCAGCAACTGACCAAGGTGACCCAGGACTTCGTCGCCAAGGCGCGCCAGCGCCCGGAACTCCAGGGCCTGACTTCGACGGTCAGCGCCGCCTCGCAACAGTTGTACGTCTACCTGGATCGTGAACAAGCCCGGACCTTGGGGGTGCCGGTCGAAACCATCTTCGGCACCTTGCAAGTGCTGTTCGGATCGGCCTACATCAGCCAGTTCAATCTGTACAGCCAGGTCTGGCAGGTCATCGTGCAGGCGGCTCCGGAATATCGCTCCCGGCCCGAAGATATTCAGAAAATCTATGTGCGCTCCAATAACCCCAGCGGCAGCAACACCGGCGTCACGCCCAATTCCGCCGCCTCGACACCTGGCATGAGCAACATGGTGCCGCTGGCCTCGGTCGTTCGATTGGAATACACCAACGCGCCCAACCTGATCAGCCGGTTCAATACCTTCCCGGCCGCCAAGGTCACTGGCGGCGCGGCGCCTGGCTACAGTTCCGGGCAGGCGATTGCAACGATGGAAGCCGTGGCCCGCGAGGTGTTGCCGCAGGGTTATTCGTTCGGCTGGAGCGGTCAGGCCTATCAGGAAAAGAAAGTCGGCGGCGATTCGGCGATGGTGTTCATCTACGGTCTGATCATGGTGTTCCTGATTCTGGCCGCCCAGTATGAAAAATGGTCGCTGCCGTTCAGCGTCTTGATGGCGGTGCCATTCGGGGTATTCGGAGCCTTGCTGGCGGTCTGGCTGCGCGGGATGGAGAACGATGTGTACTTCCAGATCGGCTTGTTGACCCTGGTGGGACTGGCGGCCAAAAACGCCATTCTGATCGTCGAGTTTGCGGTGATGAAACACGAGGAAGGGATGCCGGTTTTGGAAGCGGCGGTCGAAGCGGCGCATTTACGGTTCCGCCCGATTCTGATGACTTCGCTGGCGTTCATTCTCGGCGCGATTCCGCTGGTGATCGCGACCGGAGCCGGGGCCAACAGTCGCCATTCCATCGGCACCGGCATCGTTGGCGGCATGACGGCGGCCACGGTGCTGGCGATCTTCTTCGTGCCGCTGTTCTTCCGGCTGTTCCAAGGGCTGAGCGAGAAAGGCCAAAAGCCGGCGCCCACGGAAGCGATGGAAGGAAATGGCGGAAATGGCGGAAATGGCGGAAGTGAAACTCCACCGGGTATTGCGCCGTCACCGGCCAGCACTCCGGCAGCAGAGGTTGATCTCAGTAATACCCTCGCACGGCGGTTGAGTGATCTGGAAACGGTTCCCCCGGAACAGATCGGCCCGTCGCTGACCAAGCCGGCGTTGGGCAGCCTGGACGACACCCTGATGAAGCGACTCAATACCTTGGCGACCGCCCCGGTTGAAAACGCTCCTCCGGTAACCGCGGCGGTCGGCAGCCTCGACGATACCTTGATGCGTCGACTCGATACCCTCAAAACCGCGTCCCAGGCAAACCCATCGAAAGAGGATGATCGCCATGATGCCTAAACGCTTGCTGGTCGTTGCGCTGGGCATCGCTCTCGGCGGTTGTTCGGTCGGACCAGTTTATGAACGCCCGGAAGTGCCGGTTCCGGCGCAATGGGAAGTCAATATCCAGCAGGCTAACGATTTGGCCAATACGACCTGGTGGGATCAGTTCCGCGATCCGGAGCTGAACCGGCTTGTTCAGACCGCGCTGCAAGAAAACAAGAACCTCCAGATCGCTGCGGCGCGGGTGGAAGAGTTTATGGGCCGCTATGGCGTGACCCGTTCCGCGCAGTTCCCCCAGATCGGGGCGAATGCCGCCGGGGCGCGCACCCGCAGTGGCGAAAGCACCGTTACGCCCGGAACTGATCTGACCAGTGACCTTTATCAGGTCAATTTGGGCGCGTCGTTCGAGCTGGACTTGTGGGGCAAATTGCGCAGCGCGACCGAGGCCGCCCGCGCCCAACTGCTGGCGACCGAAGAAGCCAAACGCACGGTGATCCTGACCCTGGTGAGTCAGGTGGCCAACAGCTATGTGCTGTTGCTCGACTATGACAAGCAATTGGCCGTCACCAAAGCGACCCTGCAAACCCGCAGCGAAGCGGTGCGGATCAACGGGTTGCGCTTCAAGGCGGGACTGATCGGGGAGCTGGATTATCAGCAGGCGGTGGCCGAGTACGAGAATGCGGCGGTGCAGGTACCGCTGCTGGAGCGGCTGATCGGGCAACAGGAGAACGCCATCAGTCTGCTGTTGGGGCGCAATCCCGGCCCGATCAAGCGGGGCGTGACCCTGGATCAACTGGCGCTGCCCCAACCGCCGGCCGGTCTGCCTTCCGACGTGCTGGAGCGCCGTCCCGACATCCGCCAGGCGGAGCAGCAGTTGATCGCCGCCAATGCCCAGATCGGCGTCGCCAAGGCGGCCTTCTTTCCAGCCATCTCGCTGACCGGATTCTTTGGCGGAGCCAGCACTGATCTCTCCGATCTGTTCAACGGGCCATCGCGCACCTGGCAATTCGCCGGGCAACTGGTGCAACCGATCTTTACCGGCGGCGCGCTAACCGGTCAGTTGCAGGCTGCGGAAGCCGTCCAGCAACAGGCGCTGTTCAATTACCAGCAGGTGATTCAGAAAGCCTTTGCCGAAGTGGATGACAGTCTGATCGCCGTCAGCAAGCTGCGCAGCCAGTTGAAAGATGAGCAAGCCCAGGTCAAGGCCCTGCAGCGCTATCTGGACCTAGCGACCTTGCGCTACCAGAACGGCTATTCCGACTACCTGACGGTGGTGGATGCTGAACGTAATCTGTATACCGCGCAATTACAGTACGTTCAGGATCAGGGAACGCTGTACACCGCACTGATTAATCTGTACGCCGCGCTGGGCGGCGGCTGGGTCAATCAGGCGGAGCAAATGACGGCGCCGTCGGTCAAATCAACAACGCCGGCAGACTGACCCGCCCGGCGCGTTCTCCCGCTCCAACCCCTCCCCGCTTCCGGGGAGGGGCATTCGCCGATTTCAGGATGTTCGCTATTCTGTGCGGGTTAAAAAAGGAGCCTGCCTTTCAATCTCTTTCCGCGCCTTCCGTGCGTTCCGTGGATCACACATGAAAAGTCATTTCTCGCTGATTCTGCTGTCCACCCTGCAATGTAACGCCGACTGTGAATACTGCTTCGAGGCCAAGAGTGATGACCGGCTCACCCTGGACCGGCTCGGCGAACTCATCCGCAAGGTGCTCGATTACATGGTGGAGAAATCGCTGGCTTCGCTGACCATCTACTGGCAGGGCGGCGAGGCGATGTTGTTGCCGCCGACCTGGTATGAACAGGCCCATGCGCTGATTCAGGACGAGGCCGACCGGCGCGGCAAACAGGTGTTTCACAGTCTGCAAAGCAACATGCTGGCCTACAACGCTCGCTGGAACCCGGTGATCGCCAGCATGTTCGGCAACAGCGTCGGTACTTCGCTGGACTACCCCAACCGGCACCGCAAACTGCTGGGGCAATCCCCGGACAGCTACAACGAAAGCTGGGGGCGACGGGTACGGGAAGCCCGGGCGGCGGGCATTGAGGTGCAGGTCATCGCCGTCCCTAATCAGGCTACGCTGGAGATCGGCGCGGAGCAGTTTTACGCCTACTTCGCCGATGAACTGGGGATTAGCGATTTTCAGGTCAATACCCCGTTTCCCGGTGGTGAGGCGACTGCCGCCAAGCAGGAACTGCCGGTGGCCGAGGTTGCCAAACTCACCCGTTTCTACCTCGACCTGGCCGAGGTCTGGCTGGAGCGCGGGTGCGAACAGGGGGTGCGGATCGGGCCGTTCGACGCCCTGCTGCGTCACTTCAGCTATGAACCGGCGACCTTGCCCTGCATTTGGGGCGAAAACTGCGCCAATGCCTTGGTGTCCATCGACCCACGCGGCCGGGTGGCCCAATGCGACTGCTGGGTCACCAGCTACCCGGATCACCATTACGGCAACATTTTTGAAAGCCCCAACTTTGGCGAACTGCTGAAAACCAGCGCCGCCCGCCAGCAATTCAACCAGCGCCCGATTCACTTGGTCCAGCGCGATTGTCTGGACTGCAACTATCTGGCGCTCTGCCACGGCGGCTGCCCGGTGCGAACCTATACCGTGTATGGCTCGCTATTCGAGAAAGACCCCTATTGCGAACTGTACCTGGCGCTGTTTGCCCGGATGGAGCGGGCCGCCCGTGAGCGGGCGCAGGCGGCGGTGGCGACGCGCCGCCGGGCGGCCTGACCTGGCGTCGGGCGGTGCGGTGGACAAAATCCGCCACGTGGCATAATGCCCGGAAGCGAGATTTCAGGCCAGATTCAGCTCTTATTCCCCAAAGTCGGCAGGAGTTGCACTCGAACCGTTCCGTTCCGATAAGCGGCCATCTTGATGCAAGCGGTGCAGCGCCTTTCACCAGCAGCTAAAGGCAATTGATCCAGCAAACACAAGTGAAGTAGGAGAGCAGAGATGACTAATCATGATGACGAGCAACAACCCGAAGCAACCACTGACGAACCCGCAGCACAGGAACGGCGTGATTTTCTGCGCAGTCTGGGCAAATGGTCGCAGGCGGTCATTGGCGGCGTAGTCGCGGGCGGCGCGTTGATCGCTGCCGAACCCGCCGAAGCATGGGACGGTAGCAGTTGGTACAACCGACCGGGCGGCTGGTACAACCGGGGCGGCGGCGGTGGCTGGTACAACCGGCATGGTGGCTGGTACAACCGGCATGGCGGCGGTGGCTGGTACAACCGGCATGGCGGCTGGTACAACCGGGGCGGCGGCGGTGGCTGGTACAACCGGCATGGCGGCTGGTACAAC